>CAYYHT010000660.1:0-4578 GCA_964471355.1 uncultured Enterobacteriaceae bacterium | reverse complement strand
CGATGAGCCCCTCCACCTTCGCCCTTGTCGAGGCCACGTTCACGCGCGGCGACGAGCTGGGGTCCGAGGTCGATGAAGAGAAGGTGTCGCCGCTGGTGGACGCATGCCTTCGCGAGCTGGATGAGCTGCGTGATTTCTGGGTGAATGACGCGACCGTTCTGGACGCGCTGAAGGGCCTGGATGCCAAGCTCGAGGCGCTGTTCTCCGAGAGTGGTGGCGCTCTGCAGCTCGAGATGTTGCGCATCACGGCGCGCAGCATGCTGCACAATCGCTTCGAGGCGCTGTACGGGGCTCCGCTCGTCGAGCGCATCGAGCGGGGATTGCAAGGAGCGGGCGAGACGCAAGCCATCGCGTTGGTGCAGATCCCAAGCGGCATGAGCGCTGGCAAGGCGGGTCTCGGTGCCGAAGAATGGGACCAGCAGACCGAGGCCATCTCTCTGCAGTTCGCGACCAAGATCCGCGGTGAGATGGAAGGGCTGCTCTACGTCAGCGATGCCAACGTCGGCTCGCTCTTCGAGGCGGCGTACTCGGCCATGCGCGGACCCGCCGAGGCAGCAGCCGGATCAGACCTGGCCCGCGTCGTCGAGCTGTCGGATCAGGGCATGCAGCGCTTGAAAGACAACTACGACCAGCAGTTCGGCAGCCTGGTCGATGACCTGCACAGCTACGTGCAGACCGACGACATCCGCAACCGGGCGCTGACGCTGATTGGCGACCGCTTCGACCCGTCGAAGCTGGTGATGACCGATGCGCTCTCGTGCCAAGTCGGTTCGGGGGACGAAGAAAAAGACCACGCCAAACTGGACAACATGCTGGCGGCCCAGAAGGACATCATGGTGTTCGCGGAGCGTCTCGAGAGCGCGCTGACGTCGCGGAACGGACCGGCCGCGAGCCGGACCGGTGCGAACTTCAGCGCTTGGAAAGAGAGCCGCAAGGATCAGGACGATGGGCTGAGAGCGGCGGACTACGACCGCATGCTGGAGGGGTCCTACCAGCCCCTGGGCGGGTCGCTGAAGCACGGGATCGTGCTGCACCTCACGGGCCGGCAAGAAGAGACGGCCCGGGCGTTGTTCGTGCAGCTGGGCCTGGGATCGTTCGAGCGGGTGGCGGCGGGAGGGGATGCTGCGGAGCTGACTGACGAGCAGGCGGGGTTGCTGTATGACGCTCAACGGTATGCTGCGGACATCTTCCGCTCGATTGACCGTGTTGGTTTTAGCACGCATCGCTCCGAAGCCATCGGCGAGCTCGTCACCCACCTGGAAAACTACCGGGCAGCCCACACGGCCCTCCTCGCCGCAGTCCCAGACGCCGAGGACCCCTACTACGAGGTCAATGGCATCCGCATCGAGACCCACCTCGGCCTGCACCTGCGCGGCGACGACGAACGCGCCAAGGCCAGCGATGCGCTTGGAATCGCGACGATCCCAGCACTCAACAAGACCACGAACGACGAGGCCAACGAAAAGGTCCTGGACGAAGACCAGTTCCAGTCGGACGACATGGGTGCAGGCGCCGACTTCACGCTCGATGATGCGAAGGCCCGCGCCATCCGCATCAACGAGACCCTGGGCAGCAACGACAAGGCCGCCACCCTGGCGATCATCGACGGGGGCAACGGCGAAGAGAAGCGCATCACACTCGAGGTCTATGAAGAACTGTACGGCTACAGCCCGCTGTTCCGCATCCGCGAGCTCGAGACGCACTCGCCAGCGCTGATGACCCAGGCAGAGTCCGGGAACCTAAAGGGCTTGCTCGATGACGCCAGCGATGGAGGGTTCGCGAAGCGGCTGCTGGACCACGCGCGCAGCAACAACACTGATGCGGTGTTCAAGAACGCGATGGAGGCCTCGGGGGATGAGAAGGCCGAAGCGCTCACAGATGGCGAGTCGCTGGCCGAGCTGCGAAAGCTGCTGGGCGAAGAAGCGTGGGACCGAACCTACCGCACCCTGACCGGCGAGCTGTCCCTCGGAGACGCGATGCGCAGCCGCGAGGGCGACTGGGCGTTCGGACTGGGCACCGAAGAAGGCAAGATGCAGGAGGACGCGAAGGTCTTCCTCACCGAGGCAAAGCAGCGGCTGGCCGAGATCGAAAAGGACCCGGCCAAGGTGGACGAGGCCTTCCGCAAGGAGTGCATTCAGTGGTGGGCGGACGCCACAGTGCGTCAGGTCCTGAACGAGCAGCTGAACGCCGAGGAGCTGCTGACGATGGAGCAGATCATCCTGCGAGGTGGCGAGCAGACCGGCACCGACAAGGCGTGGGCCGAGGCCGAGAGCTGGGGCGATGCCAGCGATCTGATCACCCACCTGAAGGAGATGACCACTGAAGAGCGCCAGGCGAAGCGGAAGGACGCTCGGTTCATCGCGATGCTGAACGATCAGCTCTCGGGCAGCGAGTACAAGCAAGCCATGCTCACCTTGAGCTCGGACATGGGTTCAGAGCAGGCCACCGACATCGAGGCCGCCCTGAACGGGGGCACGTTCACCGAGGACGAAGGGGCCGCCTTCAAGGCCATCATCGCGATGTCCAAGAGCGAGCTGATCGAGCTGTCGCGCGATGCCCTGCGCTGTCGGGACATCGTCGAGTCGCTCAGCGACCGGCCAGACGAGCTGCAGCTGTTCCGCGACATGATGACCGACGCCCTGGCGCTGGGCGAAGACGACCTCGCCCCCGAGCAGGACCAAGACGGCAACAACACCAGTGACTGGAGCGACGAGGCCAAAGAGCAACAACGCGCCCATATCGTCTTCAAACACGTCTACGGCCTCAAGAACGGCCTGTATGCTGGAAGAGACGACGGTCTTGCCGCAGCTCAAGCCGTGTTTGCCGAGAAGGGCGAGACCGCCACCAAGGCCGGAGAAGACAAGTCGAAGGACGCGCTATTCGGCATGATCGAGCGCCTGCAGGTTCTTGCCGAGATTCGGCCGGTGTTGTTCGACCTCTACGGCTTCGATGTCGACTTCTTCATGGTCATCGAAGACGCCATTCGAGGCGACAAGGACCCCGCGAAGTACCGCCTTGCCTATGGCAAGCTGGGCTCCGACAACGACGACAACATCAAGGACACCCTCGCGAACGCAAGTGAGCAAACGCTCATCGAAGAGTGGTCGAACATCCTGGTACCCGGTGAGGACGGCCGGTCGCTCAAGGTGCTCTACGACGCGTATCAACTGGCTGAGGACGATCTGCAGTGCACCGCCAATCCCACAGATGAGCTCACCCACCAACGAGACGTCGCGAAGCACGCGTTCGTAGACTTCCCGCTCGATGTCAGTGGTGACCTGGCCAAGCGGCTCGCGGACAATGAGCTGTTCACTGAAGAGCGCACGCTGCTCGACTACAAGCAGGCCATACGACCGAGGCTCGTCGCGCTGCCAGGTCCGGCCATTGCCAAGGCGTTGGACATGCCCGGGGCCGATGACTACGACAAGCTCGCTGAAGACTCCGACGCCAAGGCCGCCATCGACGCGGTGAATGGCGTGGACCGTCAAGCGCGCTCGATGCACGCTCACGCAAAGGACGGTGCACACCATCAAATGGACGGATTCAGCCTGGCAGACGACTTCTCGTACACCGACGAGCAGATGAGTGTGTACTGGGCACACTACGCTGGCGACTATGGAAAGGCGACCGAGAAGCAAGACGGCGAGGAGGAGGCGTTCGGCACCATCACCGAGGATGAGAAGACTGGACTCGACGCCCGGCTGGCCGACTTTGACGTCTCGGTGGCCGAGTACAAGGCGGCCAAAGGAAAGATGGCCGAGGTAATGAAGTGGGTCGCCATCGCTGCGATCACGGCAGTCGCGACTGCCGTCACGGGTCCGGGCGGCGCCAGCCTGGGAGCGGCGATGGTCACCGCTGGCCTGCAGGCGGGAGCGACAGTCGCCATCGATGAGGCGTTCTTGGGCAACGACTACGACGGGTCCACCGAGGGGCTGCAGAAGATCTTCACCGACGTGCTGCTCGCCGGCGCGGGGCACAAGCTCAACTCGGCGTGGGAGGCTGCGTCGAAGACCCACGCGATTCCGAAGAACGTGGTGGCGGCCAACAAGTGGATTGCGGACTACGAGGGCAAGATCGCAGCGGCTGCCGAGGCCAGCGGCGTGACCGGCAGGATGATGTGGGAGGTCGGCAAGGCGGCGGGCGGCGTGGCTCTTGGAGACATTCAGGACGCAGCGGTCTCGTCGCTGGATCCATCCGAGCTGAAGTACGGCTGGAACCAGGGAGTCACCCACGCCAACCAGGTCTTCGAGGCGAAGATCGAGGCCATGGACGACAAGGTCATCGCCGAGCTGGTGAAGGCCAGCGTCGTGCAGTTGGGCAAGCAGCTGCTGCCGGAGGAAGAGAAGGCGGCCGCACTGCCTGGTGCAACCGAAGAGACGCTCGATCTGGAACAGACCAACCGCGACTTCCCGGAGCTGCTGAGGGCAGCAGCTCAAGAAAGAAAGAAGCTGGCCGGCGGCGAATTGGTCGAAGCGGGTCTGGAAGCGGTGGGTGGCAAAGCCGGCGAAGCTGCCCTGGGCAAAGATGTCGGAGTGAGCGAGGACGATCTGTGGGAGTTTGCGGAGTCCGCGGTCACAG
>CAYYHT010000659.1:0-4584 GCA_964471355.1 uncultured Enterobacteriaceae bacterium | reverse complement strand
CAGCCGGGTCTGTGTGTGCGGCACGTGGCTGGCTTGGATTTTAGCCAGCCGCTGTGGCTGGCTCATCGACGGACGGCCGCAACAATTCCGGTCATCGCGGCGCTGCTCGCAGCTGTGATGGGGTAAGGGCGCACAGCCCGTTTGTTCCGGTGCATTTGGAGTCTTCGATGAGAGTTGCTTCTGGCTTGGTCCTGATCGCCTTGGCGGGGTGCCGCAACGGTGGCACTCCCGATGTGGTTGAGCTTCCCGACGCGCCGCGAGTGACCATCGAACCCTCATCAGCGACGACGCTTGAAGACCTCCAAGCCGTCGTGACACGCGATTCGGTCGTACGGTCCCCTTCGCCGACACGGTCAAGCACCAAGCCTGGGTCGTCGTGGGCATTCCTCACGACGGCGAGGTCGCAGGCCTCCAAGCCACCGCGAGCGTCGAGGTGTTGAACTCGCCCCCGGTGGTCACGGTTGACCTGTTGCCCGCGGCCCCTGTGACGACGGATCACCTCATCGCGACGCCGCTAGTGGTCGATGACGACGGTGACGCGGTGACCCTGAGCTACACCTGGGAACAGGACGGGACCACGGTCTGGCTGCCGTCCGACACGGCCTGGGCATGGATGACCGCCAAGACCGAGATCTGGACCGTCACCATCGAGCCGACAGACGACGAAGAGACCGGAGCAAGCTCCACCGCGAGCGTGACCGTGCTCAACTCCGCACCCGTGGTCGAGTCGGTCACCATGCGCAACCTCGACCGCGCTGGCGTTCTGTACACCAACGACGAACTGCTCGCCGAATACGACGTGGTCGACCACGACGGCGACGCGGTCACCATCGGCTTGTCTTGGACCGTCGACGGCACCGAGGTATCGACCGCGGGCTCATTGAGCGGAGCCACGGACTTCGACCGGGGCCACGAAGTCGGACTCACCGTCACAGCCAGCGATGCCGATCTCGACGCGATTCCTGGGTCAGCCGACCCGCAGACGGTGGCCGACTCGCCCCCGACGGCCGCCACGGTCGAGATGTCCCAACCCACCTACGACACCACCGAAGACCTGATCTGTCTGCTCTCGGCGCCTGGTGCAGACGCCGATGGGGACGCCGTCAGCTACGACTTCAGCTGGAGCGTGGACGGCTCGGCCTACACCGGCGCGAGCACCACCACAGAATCCGGCGACACCGTGCCTGCCAGCGACACCTCGGTGCCCGAGAACTGGACCTGCAGCGTCACCACTTCGGCCAACGGCCTGCAGGCGCCTGCCGAGTCCGTCTCGGCGCTCATTGGCGGCTGCCATCCGCTCGATCCGGTCGCCACATCCGGCTGGACCCGCACCTACTCCACCGCCACGCTCACGGGCTCGACCACCGAGGTGCACACGGGTCTTGGCGACGGAGATGTGCACATCGAGGGCAACAACATCGACTTGGTGCAGTCTCACCACTGCGATGCCTCGGGCGCTCTGCTCGTCGATGGATGGACCGGCACCTTCCCGCCGCCGTGGATTTTCGGCCCCCCGCTCGAGGGGACCTCGGTCTACTCCGAGCCCCGCATGGTTCTGGCCAGCCTAGCCACAATCGAAGCGGGCGGGACGTGGAGCTACGACTACATCAACGAGCACCAGTCCGACGACGGGTCCTTCTACGCGGTCGCAACCCAAGGCAACTACTACGCCGGTGGGATCGAGACGATAAATACGCCCGCAGGTAGCTTTGAGGCGCATTTGGTGATCAACGAGTTCACGCTGGATCTGACGCCCTTCGGCTTTGGCTCTGTCGACGTGATCTCGGAGCTGTTCTTCGTGCCCGGAATTGGGTTGGTTCAAGAACAGACCTTCGATCCAAGCTCTGGCAGCATCGCTCTGTACCGCGAACTGACCGCCTACACCGGCCTGACTCCGCGGTAGACGCTACTCGACGCGCCCGGCAGCGATGTCGGCCCAGCCATTGAGTGCGGCCACCAACCGGTCGATGCCCAGTGCGATGCCGCTGGTCGGAGGCATGCGGCCGATGGCCTCGATCAGTGCCTCGTCTACCGGGTGAGGGGAGTCGCCCCGGGCACTGCGCTTCGCATTCGCGACCTCAAAGCGTCGCCGCTGCTCGACCGGGTCAATCAACTCCAAGAACGCGTTCGCCAGCTCGACTCCGCCGACGAAGGCCTCGAACCGCTGCGCCCGGCCGCCAATCACTCGAGACAGCGCCGCCTGCGATGCGGGCCACTCGGTCACAAACAGTGCGGGGTAGTCCGTCAATGCGGGATCGATGCGCTCGGCCCAAGCGCGGAAGAACACCTCGTCATCGGCAGGTGCCGGCCCTCCGGTGACGTCGATGAACAGCTCGTCGACGGTCAGCGTCGCCCAGCGTTCTGGTCCGGGCTTGCCCAGGGCTTTGGCCGAGACGGCAATCAGCTGCTCGACCTCGGTCATCAGGTCACTCAGACCGGCCCCGACTCGGTACCACTCCAGCAGCGTGAACTCGCTGCGATGCCAGGCCCCATGCTCTTCTGCGCGAAAGCAGGGACCGATCTCGTAGATGCGCGGCAGTCCCGCCGCCACCACTCGCTTCAGCGCGAACTCCGGTGACGTCCGCAGCCACAGGTCGCCGGCTGGGATGGCGTACAGGTTCTCCTCCATCGCTGCAGAAGGAACCCGTGTGGGTGTGGGGATCTCGAGGTAGCCATTGCTGGCAAACCACGTGCGAATCGCGTGGAGGACCGCGGCGCGATCGCGCAGTCCTCGGGGATCGGT
The DNA here is from genome assembly GCA_964471355.1 of uncultured Enterobacteriaceae bacterium. Lineage (GTDB taxonomy): Bacteria > Myxococcota_A > UBA796 > UBA796 > CAYYHT01. The sequence goes on along the minus strand of CAYYHT010000659.1, from coordinate 1,841 downwards.
GGCTATTCCTTGACTCGCTCGACGTACTCGCCGGTGCGGGTGTCGATCTTGACCTTGGTGCCATCTTCGATGTGCAGGGGCACGTTGATGGTGTGGCCAGTGGCCAGGGTTGCCGGCTTGGTGCCGCCCTGGGCGGTGTTGCCTTTGACGCCCGGGTCGCACGACAGAACCATGTAGACGAAGTCGCTGACTTCGGCGCTCACGGGCTGTCCCTTGTAAAAGAGCACATCGGCGAAGTCTTCTTCGATCAGCCAGTGGGTGGCGTCGCCGAGAGCCTTGGCGCTGATTCCCAGCTGTTCATAGGTCTCGGTGTTCATGAAGTGGAAGTCTTCGCCGTCGTTGTACAAGTACTGCATCTTGAAGCTTTCGACGTCGGCCGCTTCGAGCTTGGAGCCTGTGCGGAAGGTGCGCTCGATGACGTTACCCGTGATGAGGTTCTTGAGCTTGGTGCGGGTGAACGCGGTTCCCTTGCCGGGCTTCACGAACTGGAAATAGACGATTTTCCAGGGTGCACCGTCCATTTCGAGCTTCAGCCCCTTGCGGATATCGGAGGTATTGTACGTGGCCATGAACGATGCTCTCGCTGCGAGTGGTGTGCTGCCGACGTATAACAAGAGTTCCCGCGTGGTTGGTCGCGCTGAGCTGATTGCCGCTCGTTCGGACCTCGACGAGCACTATTCAGAAGCCGATGCCGCCTTCCCAGTGCGCGTCACTCGTTCCTTCTGGCAGCGCATCGACCCCGATGATCCGCTCGATCCGTTGGCGCTTCAGGTGCTTCCCGATCCTCGAGAGCTGATCGCCGATCAGTCCGATCTCGATGACCCGGTCGGCGATGAGCTCAAGAGTCCGGTGCCTTGGGTGGTGCACAAGCACCCCGATCGGGTGCTGCTGCTGCTGACCAAGCGATGTCACCTGTACTGCCGCTACTGCTTCCGCCGAAATCACCGACCCGGCGAGGCCGAGGATCCGACCCCCGACGCCTGGGAGAGGGCCCTGGAGTACGCCGAAAGCAGCGGTGCCGAAGAGGTCATCTTGAGCGGGGGCGACCCATTGGGGGTCAACGACCGGCGACTGCTGCAGACGATCGATCGCCTGGCTGCGCACATTCCGGTCATTCGCATTCACACCCGGGCACCCATCACCGCTCCGTGGCGCATCACCGATGACCTGGTCCGCGAGCTGCGGGCGCGAAATCCAGTGTGGATGGTCGTGCATGCCAATCATCCGCGTGAGTTGTCCGCCGACGTCGACGAGGCGCTGGCCAAGCTGGTCGACGCGGGAATCCCGGTGCTGAACCAGGCGGTTCTGCTGCGCGGAGTGAACGACAACGCAGCTGTACTGGCCGAGCTGTGCCAACAGCTGGTTCGCCGTCGGGTCTTTCCCTACTACCTTCACCACCCGGACGCGGCGGCCGGCAATGCCTACCTGCGGCTCACCCAAGAGCAAGGCCTGCGACTGCATCAGGAGCTGTCGACCCTGGTGAGTGGCATCGCCCTGCCTCGCTACGTCGTCGATCCCCCCGATGGCAGCGGCAAGAGGGACGTGCGATGAAGGGCTACAGTCTGTTCGACTATGAGGACCGCGCTGTGTTGCGGCGCTACGACGACCCGCTGGAGGTGGTCTGGATGGCCACCGCACGCCGCCTGGGCATGCACATTCAGCGCAATCCCGAGGTCTTTGCCATGACCGACGGAAGCGGGCTGCTGGAGCTGTCGACAAAGGACGCTCTTGACGCCGATGACAACGCAGCCCAGATGATCTTCCACGAAATCTGCCACTGGATCACCAACGGAGCGGACACCTTCGCCGAGCGCGACTGGGGATTTCCGGTCAGCGAGGAT
>CAYYHT010000658.1:0-4590 GCA_964471355.1 uncultured Enterobacteriaceae bacterium | reverse complement strand
CCGACCTCGGGGGTCGAGGTGCGGATGGGAATCCAGGGGTGCTTTCCGCCGCTGGCGACCTTGTACACGGCCACGTCGTAGGCCGCGTTGGCGACCACCAGCTCGACATCCATCAGCTCGGCGTCGATCTGCCCAACCCACTGCCGAGTCACCGTGCCCAGGTCGCCAAAGCTCGTGTACACATGGTGGTTGGTGAGGATGTAGCCATCGGGGCTGACCAAGAACCCCGTCGCGTTGCCAAACCAGACGACCGCCGCGCTCGCCTCGGCCAGCTCGGTCTCTTCGGCCTCGGCGACTGGATAGAACTGACCCAGCTCGGCGTCATTCCAGTCCACGGCACTTGCAGTGACAGCCAAGAGAGCAAGAAACAACGACATGCGAACCCCGTCTGGCCCACATGACGACACTTGGGCCACATGAGTTCAGGGGTCAGACAGATCGCGACACACACAGAAACAGCGAGACGAAGCCCACTGCTGCTTGGAGGACCTAGCGACAAGGAGGGGCGAGCTTCGTCTCGCCCTCGATCCGCAGACCCAACCGACTAGTAGTCCTCGTAGGTCGTGTCTTCCTCGAGCTCGCCGCCCCGAATGACCAGGTGCTGGCCGTCTTCGAGCTCGATGGCATCGCTCTTTTCGTCGGTCTCGGGATGGATCAGACAGACCCAGCTCTGGCCCTCATCGACGCCCTCTTTCATCACGTCGAAGTGCCGGGTCGCCTCGACATTGATGCTGCTGTTCATGCCGATCACACAGTCTTCAGTGTCCGAGATGCGCAGCTCCCAGTGGATGTCGTCGTCGTTGTGAATGGTCATGTCCCCGCTGCCAAGTCCGATGTCGTCGCCTGCGCAGGCGAAAGTAAACGCGACCGTCAGGCCCAAAGCGAAAGATAGAGCTGGAAAGCGGGTCATGCGACCTCCTGTGGGTGCCGACCCTACCAGAGACTGGCCTGGGCTACACTCCTTGGCCGGACCTCTCTCGCGGCAACCCTATTGATTTCCCTCGGCCCGTTCGACCTTGAGCACCCCATCGGTCATGGCGGCATGGGCGAGGTGTGGTGGGCGGTTCACAGGCGACAGAAGCTGTCGGTGGCCGTCAAGCTGCTGACCACGGACGCCGCGCGTGACCCCAACTTTCGCAGCGCCTTTCGAAATGAAGTTCGGGCGGTTGCGGGACTCGATCACCCACACATTGTTCGCGTCTTTGACTATGGCGAGGTCGATGCCGCAGCGGCAAAGGCCAGCGAGGGCCGGCTGATCGAGACCACACCCTATTTGGCCATGGAGCTCGTCGCAGACGGCACCCTGTCCCAAATGCGCGGTCGCATCACCTGGACCGAGCTGCGAGAGGTCATTCGAGGCCTGCTCGACGCACTCGCCCACGCCCATGCACGCGGAGTGGTCCACCGGGACATCAAGCCAGGCAACGTATTGCTGGGCCGCGAACAGCTCGACGAGAACCGCAGCCGAGTCCAGGTCAAGCTGACCGATTTTGGCCTCGCCCACGCGCTCGGCGAAGACGCACAGCTCGACGACTCCGACCTGCGCCACATGTCAGGCACCCCGGCGTACATGGCGCCAGAGCAGTTCCGCGGCGAGTGGCGCAACTACGGGCCGTGGACCGACATCTATGCCATGGGCTGTCTGGTGTGGGTGCTCGTGACCGGCAAGCCCCTGTTCGGCAAGCTCAAGAACATCAGCCAGCGCGCCATGGCCCACCTGACCAAGCCGATTCCACAGCTCGAAGCGCGCATGGTGCTGCCCGATGGCTTTGAGGCGTGGCTTCGGGCGATGCTGGCCAAAGACCCCAGGCATCGCTACCAGCGGGCGGCCGACGCTGCATGGGGGCTGATGCAGCTTGATGACTCATCGATTCCCGACACCCGGGCTGACGTCCACAGCCTGATGGACACCGAGCTGCTGCCGACCCTGATCGGAGACGCCTTTCACGCCGCGGTCACCGGCTGGGCAGACACCGAGCAGACGACCCGCATCTTCAATGCGCTCGACCTGCCGCCCGAAGAGCACACCGACGCTGGGGTGCGCGTATTCCGCCCGGCCTCGCCTCCAGTTCCGCCATCCTGGCGCCATCGCACCCCACCACGCCCAGACATGAAGCTGGTCGGTGCCGGGCTCGGCCTGTACGGACTGCGGGCAGTGCCTCTGGTCGGCCGCGAAGACGAGCGCAACGCGATGTGGAGCGCTCTGCGACGGGTTGAACAGAGCAAATCGGCCGAGTTCATCGTGCTGCGCGGACCCTCGGGCTGCGGCAAGAGCCGACTGGCCCGATGGGTCGCCGAGCGCGCACATGAGGTGGGTGCTGCAACGGTGCTCAAGGCCTCGCACAGCGCAATCCAGGGCAGCTCCTCGGGACTCGGGGCGATGATCAGCCGGCACTACAGCTGCATGGGCATGAAGCGGGCCAAGCGCCTGGAACGACTTGAGAAGATGCTGACCGCTGAAGGGGTCACCGATCCCGACGAGTGGTACGCCCTGGCCGAGTGGATGGCGCCCGCGACCGAAGCCGACGTGACTGCCGGCGTGCGCCTGATTCGCTTTGCCAGCCCCGCCGAACGGTACGTGGTGCTGCTGCGCATGATGCGGCGGCTGTCCCATGATCGGCCGGTGGTGCTGTGGCTCGATGACGTGCAGTGGGGTCTCGACGCCCTGCAGCTGGCTGTCTGGCTGCTGGCCGAGCAACGCAGCCTGCCACTGCTGGTGGTCATGACCGCGATGGACGAGGCGCTGTCGCAGGCCCCGGTCGAGCGAACCCTGTTCGACAGCGTGGTGGACAGCAAGGCCGTCAGCACTCTCGAGATCGGTCCCCTGCCCCAAGAACACCGCCCAATCCTCATCCAGCAGCTGCTGGGTCTCGAAGGCAAGCTCGCACGCCAGGTCGAGGCGCGCACTGCCGGAAACCCTCTGTTCGCTGTGCAGCTGGTCGGAGACTGGGTCGAGCGCGGATTGCTCGAGCCCGGCGCCAACGGATTCACCCTCAAGGCAGGCGTGTCGCTGTCGCTGCCCGACGACATGCATCAGGTCTGGGCACACCGAATCGAGGCAGTACTCAAGGGCCGCAGCCGCAAAGAGGAAAAGGCCCTGGAGCTGGCAGCAGTACTTGGTGGCATCGTAAACACCGAGGAGTGGGCCGAGGTCTGCGACCGCGCCGGCGCAGACGCCTCGGCCCAGCTGCTCGATGCGTTGCTGACCCACCACCTGGCTGACCCCCATGAAGATGGCTGGGGCTTTGTGCACGGCATGGTGCGCGAGAGTGTCGAGCGCCGCGCGCGGGACCGAGGTCGGCTGGCCACGCTGCACCGGCTGTGCGCCAACTTGCTCGAAGAGCGCCCGGGTCCCCGAACCGACGAGCGCCTGGGCCGTCATCTGCTGGCAGCCGGCGATGAAGAGTCCGCCATGGCACCGCTGCTACGGGGCGCGCAGCAGCGCATTCTGGGGGGGGACTTCAGCTTGGCCGAGTCGCTGCTGGCCAGCCGGGAGCTGGCGATGACGCAGCTCGCCGTGCCCGATGCCGATGAGCGCTGGAGCGTCGGCTGGCTGCTGCGCTACAAGATCGCCGCCCGGCGGGTGCGGTACGACGAGGCAAATGCGTGGCTGGTCAAGACCTCGACGGCCGCCGACAAGTACGACTGGACCGCCGTTTCCGCAGCGGTCGCCACCTATGCCGGACACATGGCGCGGCTGAAGGGAGAGCCAAAGCGCTCGGCAGACCTGCTGCTGGCATGCACGCGACAGGTCGAGGCCCTGGGCGACCGCAAGTTGTTGGCTCAGCACCACGTCGACCTGGCCGAGTCCCTGGCCGAGATCGGTGAGCTTGGCGAGGCCAAGCGGTACACCGAGCTGGCCCGAAAGGACTTCGAAGTGATTGGCGACCAAGTCGGCATCGCCTTTTGCTGGAAGAACCTGGGCGAGATCGTCAAGGTCGAAGGTGCCCACGCCAAGGCCGCCAAGCTCATGTGGACCGCGATGGCGATCTACGAAGAGATCGGCAACCGCTGGGGCCAAGCCGGCACCCTGAACAGCCTGGGCGACATCAGCCGCTACATGGGCAAACACAAAGAAGCCGAGCAGCTGTACGGCCAGGCCGGCGAGCTGTTCCGCGCCATCGGCAGCGGCTCGGCGGTCTACCCCGAGTACAACATGGCCCTCGCCCTGCTCGAGCGCGGGCGACATCCCGAAGCCAAGCAAGTGTTCGAGCGGGTGCTGGGCATCTTCCAGCAGCAGGGTCGCCAGACGGCGACCGCAGACTGCCACCTAGGCCTGGCGGGCTGTGCCGCCCCCGGTCGCGAGTGGAAGCTGTGGGACCACCACACGGCGCTGTGCCTGCAGCTGAACGAGGGCACCGGTTCTGCCGACGAAGACACCGCTCGATTGGCCGAGGTCGTGGGCGACATCACCGCCGCCTCGGGCGATCCGCAGCGCGCTCGCGCGGTTTACACCTTGGCACTGGAACACTGGCGGGCCCTTGGGCGCGATGACGAAGCCATCAGTGTTCTGGGGCTGCTCGCTGGCCTCTCCTAGCCTGCTTGTAGCTGGGGGCGACTCCTTACCCTCCATTACTGCTGCACCACACC
>CAYYHT010000657.1:0-4631 GCA_964471355.1 uncultured Enterobacteriaceae bacterium | reverse complement strand
ATTCCTGTCGCGGATCGGTGTACCCTTCGCCCCGATGTACTTGCTCTCTTGGCTGCGGCGACTCACCTCACTCAATCGGCTGACGTGGATCAGCGCGCTGATGGTGTTCATGTTCCTGTTCGTCGGCGTGCCGCTGATTGGGCCGGCCATCGAAGTGGCCGGCATCTGGTGGCTCGGCGAGGACAACCCTGGCGGCTTGATTCTGTACTTCCTGGGCATCACCGCCATCACGGCGCTGTTCGCGACAGCCATCGTCGGTGAGACGCGTCTGTTCCACGACCCAAAGCAGGCTGGCTACATGCTGCCGGCGCCCACCAAGCGCCTGGTCATGCTGGCCAGCGAGTCCGTGCCCCCCGACGCGCTGCTCGACCAGCTGCTGACCCAGACCGACCGCGCGGTCGCCTTTGACCACATCAAGCGCAGCAAGCTCGGCCGTGGCGGCTGGTTCTGGCTGGTCATTCGGGCCATGGAGCACCACCAACCGGCTCTGCTGCAGCTGGTGTTCATCATCAGCAATGACGGGCTGGGTGCCGATGTGAACGACGAGGCGCGGCTCAAGCTGGCTCGGGTGCTGCTGCACTACTCCGAGCTGCCCGTGACAGACCATCCGCAGCTGGCCTTTCACCACGTCGAGGTCGGCTTTCGCCACATCACCTTCGGGGTTGGCTTCGAAGAGACCCGGCAGGTGGTCGACGCCCTGCAAGAGGGCATCGATCCCCAGGACGTCATCTTCGACTTCACACCGGGCACCAAGCCCATGAGCACGGGCATGGTCATGGGCTGTCTCGATGAGCGCTACGACCTGCAGTACTTCATGCCCCTGCCGACTCGCAAGGCGCGGGAAGAGGCCATTGAGCACGCTCGTGATCACCTCGAACGCACCAAAGAGGGCAAGCGAATCGCGCCGCTGGACCCCCGGACTGTCGGCTGGGGATTGCTGGGCATCGAGAAAGCGGCGGGGCTGCCGCTGGAAGATGGCGGCATCATGCCGCTGCGCATTCAGACCGACCCCAAGCCGGTGCTGAACAAGGTCGAGGCTTAGGCCAAACCAGAAAAAGCGCGGCAATCCCAGAGGATGGCCGCGCCCTTGCTGTTCTGTGGGGTCTAGATGCGGGTGAAGTAGACCTCGTTGGCCCGGATGACGCCGATGTTGTGCCCGTTGTTCGAGACCGCGATGTCCGAAGCGTCTGCGCCGGGAATCTCGAGCTGCAGGTCCTGGGCGCCGTTGTCGCTGTCGAGGAAGAGCACCTGGTTGTGACCGCCCATCTCGGCGAGCACGATGGCGCCTTGGCGGACACCGGCGTCTTCGATGGAGACGACCCCTGCACCGATGTCGGTGGTCCAGATGTGCGTGCCGTCCGCTTCGAGGCCGTTGACGACGCTATCGCCGATGTTCGCGGTGTAGAGCGTGTCGCTGAAGGTGTCCCACACGGCGATGTCGACGCCGGTCTCGACGTTCTCGACCAGGCCACTGCTGCTGACCTTGGTCACCGTGCCGTAGCCGCTGGTGACGAATGCGTCGCCGGTCTTGGGGTCGACGCTGACCGCGCCGCCGTCGCAGCTGGAGTCGTCGATGGGCTGGCGAATGTCGCCGTTCGGGTTGTGACGGTCGACCCAAGTGACGGTGCAGCCAGTGTTCGGGTCGTCGGAGAGCACCACGATGCCCTCATCGTCAAAGCCCGCGTCGATGGTGCCGGGAACGTTGTAGTCCTCTTGGTCGTCGCCCCAGAAGTCGTCCTTGGTGACGACGTGCACGCTGTCGTCGGTGGTGACCAGCACCAGGTCGCCGGCCGGCTCGCCCTTGCTGTCGACCACGACCTCGTCGTTGGCGGTCGCGATGTCGTGGTCGGTGCCAATCCAGCCGCCGTCGGTGTCGACTTCGCAGGTGGTGCCGCTCATGCCGACGTGGGCGTCGTTGCCGTTGTCGTGGATGACGACGCCGCGGCTCTGTGCGTAGAGCTGGCCGCCCTCGAATGAACCCGCTTCTTCCCACTCGATGTTGTCGAGGAAGTCTTGGAAGTCAAAATCGTCGCATCCGGTGCTGGCGACAAGAACAATGGCGAGAAGTGAGAGGCGGCGCATTTGGGGCTCCATGTTTTCCGTTTTCGTGGTGGCCAAGACGCCAGACTCGACGGTTCATTCGATCTTTTATTGTGGCTGTGACATCTGCAGACACAACACCGGCCTACCAGACGAGGCCCATGCCGACGTCGAGTGAGCTGTACAGTCCGTCGTCATGGCCAACGAGCATGCCTGCCCAGGCCTGCAGCGGCGTCTCGACCCCTTGCACGCGCAGATTGGCGCCGGCAATGGGGGCCACCTCGCCCTTTCGCAAGGTGGGGCCGGCGTTGAGCTCGACCTGCACGTCGCCCATCACATCGAGTGGGATGTCCCAGAACACGAGCCCGATCGGCTGAAGCGGAGCTCCGGCGCGCAGGTTGTGCAGCATTCCTACCCGCACTCCGACGTCGTGCATGGCGTACTCGTCTTTCAAGGCCTCGCTGACCTCGAAGCGAAAGGCGGTCACGGTGCCGGTCTCGAAGCCGAACCGCACATGCCACGGCCCCACGAGCATGCCGTTGGTGTCGTCAAAGGCCCACCGGCCCAAGTCGACCGTGAGTGAGCTGCCATAGGTCGGGTTCAGGCCGCGCAGGTAGAACACCTTCCAGGTCACCGCGCTGCGATGCCCGGCCAGGCGCATGTCGTTTCGAATCCACACTCCGCCGCCACGGGCCGCTCTGTTGGTGATCAGCATGCCGCCACCTTGCAGAGCGGAGCGGTTTGCAGTCCATGGCCAGCCGACACTGGTGGTCATGAGCAGTGGTCCGCGTCCGCCGGTCGACGAGTAGGAGTGCCGCAGCCCCGGAGCGGCATCGACACCCAGCCAGAAGCCGTCGTCAGTGCCGCAACGAGCGCCGGCCAAACCGCTGCGTGACCACGCCCATGGCCCCGACGTGGACAGATCCCAGTCCCTGCCTGCTGGTGAGATCGCGCCGGCCTCGCCGATGCTGATGGCGCAGTCTTGCGCCAGTGCAGCACCGGGAATGAGGGCGAGGAACAGCAGGCGGAACATCAGCTACTCGGCCAGCACAGCGACGGTGGCGGCGGTACCGAGCACGGCCCCCGCGACGCCGAGCAGGCCGGCTTCTCCTCCAGAAATGGACAGCGACGGCGTGTTGGTGATGCCCGTCGCGACGTCCAGCATGCCGACATCGGTGTCGACGCTGTAGAACAGCACCTCGTCGGGGGTGACCAGCGCCATTGAGGTGCCGCTGTCCGAGAACGCCATGTCCGCGAACCCGGGCAGGGGATGTGTGCCGACGCTGTCACCGGTCAGGCTGTCCAGCAGGTCGATGTCGTTGAGGTTGTCGCCGATGTCGACCATCAGTGCGCTGACGCCACTGTTTCCCGCCACTTCGATGTCCTGCAGGGTGCCGCCCACAGGTCGGCTCCACAGCAGATTGCCGGTGCTGTCCGCGGCCTGAATCCAGCCACCGTCCAGCTGCCCGAAGAGCACCTGTGACATGTGTGCATCCCACACCACCTCGTCGGCGCTCACGCCGTCCCAGCGGGTGAATCCGCCGTCGGGGGTGACGCGGGCCAGGGCGTTGCCGTCGGCAATCCAGGCGGCTCCAGTGTCTCGCTCGACCGTGAGTCCGACGGTGCCGGTGCAGTCGGTCCCTGGAATCTGCAGGGCGGTGTTCGCGCCGTTGAGGGTCCAGGTCAGGCCACACAGGCCGTCGCTGTCGGTCAGCACCACGGGGCCGGCCTCGGACAGCTGGGCTTGCAGGACAGGCAGCCGCCAGCGATTGCGAATGCCGTCGTCCAGATCGGTGCGGGGAATCTCGAACAGCTCCCGCCCGTCGGTGGCCAATGCGCGGTCGCCCCACGCATCGAGCAGAACTTCGTCTTGCTCGCCGGGATCAATGTCGCCGACGACCTCGGCATTCACTGTGTCCAACACACAGATCCGGTTGGTCATCGCAGCGCTGGCGACGGCGTCATCTTGTACGACCACCCCAGCGGTCGACTCGGGCAGGACGCTCACCAAGGTGAACCCCACGGCCGGGTCTGATGAATCGCACGCGGTGAGAGTGAATGCGCATGCGAGCACAACGAGCAGCTCTGTCTTCATAGGACTTCCTCCGGTTTGGCACCCACACCGTAGGAGGCTGGTTTGTAGGCCAGTTGAGCCGCACTTGAATCGTGTGTGAAACGGTGCGAGCTGGCCTGATAGACTGGCGGACTGGGGGCTCAGTGGAGAAGAAGGGAGCGCGGCGGGATCAAGTGCTCGAGCTGCTCGAAGAGCACGGCGGGCTGGTTCCGGGTGTCAGCGACAAGGTCGGCGACGAGACCGGGGTGCCGGCCGCGGATGTGTTTGGGGTGGCCACCTTCTACAGCTTGCTCAAAAAGACCGGCGTCAAGCGGGTCTGCCAGGGGTTGTCGTGCAAGATGCAGGCGGACTGGCGCTGCGAAGAGGGCGAGGTGCCGGTCAGCTGCCTGGGCCAGTGCGATCGCGCTCCAGCCAGCATCGACGACCAGCTCGATCTGGACCGTGTCGGACCGGCGGGCGGCGTGACCCCGGCCGATCCAGAGCTTCCAATGAACTTGGGGGGCGCCGACGACGCGTC
>CAYYHT010000656.1:0-4640 GCA_964471355.1 uncultured Enterobacteriaceae bacterium | reverse complement strand
TGGCCGATTGACGTCGCCGTGGATGATGGCTCCGGGCCCGATGCGCACGTTCTTATCGAGGATGGCGCGCTTGATGCTGGCTCCCTCGCCGACGCCAATGGCCAGCTGACCCTCGGCGGCCATCTCGGCGCGGCGCTCGGCGGTCTCGTACCAATCGTTGCCCATCAGAATGCTGTCGGTGACGGTGGCTCCGGGCATGATGCGTGAGCGCAGGCCCACGATTGAGCCGGTGACCTTTGCGCCCAGGATCACGCACCCGTCTGCGACCAGGCTCTGCTCGATCTGCGCGTTGCGCACGAAGCTGGGTGGCAGGTAGCGAGGACGTGTGTAGATGGGCGCGTCGACGTCATAGAAGCGGAACGGTGGGTCGTCGCCACACAGTGCGATGTTGGCGTCGTAGAACGCGCCGATGGTGCCGATGTCTTGCCAGTAGTCGTCGAAGCAGTGCACCGCGACGCCAAGGTTGTTGATGGCCTTGGGCAGGATGTGCTTTCCGAAGTCGACGTTGCCCGGGTCGGACAGCAGCTCCTGCAGAATCGACAGGCGGAACACATAGACGCCCATCGAAGCCAGGTAGGTGCGTTCGCCGACATTCCACAGCTGCTGCAGGGTCTTTGGAAGCTGCAGGTGCGAGACGTCCTCGGACATCGGCGGCTTCTCTTTGAACTGCGTGATCATGCCGTCGAGGTCGCAGCCCACGACGCCAAAGCCCTCGCATTGCTTGCGTGTGACCGGAATGGCGCTGACCGTGATGTCGGCGCTCGCCTCTTCGTGCCTGGCCAGCAGCTGGCGGTAGTCCATTCGGTACAGGTGGTCGCCCGACAAGATCAGCACGTTCTCGACGCCGAGTCGGTCGAGCTGCATCATCTGCTGCCGAACTGCGTCCGCGGTGCCCTGGTACCAGTCGCCGCTCTCATCGGTCTGCTCGGCAGCGAGCACCTCGACGAAGCCCGCCGAGAAATGGTCAAAGCGAAATGCGTTGCTGATGTGGCTGTTGAGCGAAGCCGAGTTGAACTGCGTCAGGACGAAAATCTGGCGGAGGCCGCTGTTGATCGCGTTGCTGATCGGAATGTCGATCAGCCGATACTTGCCACCAAGGGGGACTGCGGGCTTTGCTCGCACCTCGGTCAGGGGGAAAAGTCGGGTGCCGCGTCCGCCGCCGAGAACGACTGTAATTGTGCCACTCATGTCCGGAGGCTACCCCAGGGGATATGCGTTGGCCCGGGTCAGGAGTTGCAGTTGTTGGATCGTGAGCTCGAAGTTGCAGTAGAGGCTGCCCGCAAGGCGGGTGCCGCCATCAAGGCCATCTATGATTCCGAGGACTTCGAGGTCCGCCAGAAGGAGGATGACAAGGGCCCTCTGACCGAGGCGGATCTGACCGCAGACCGCATCCTCACCGAGATGCTTCTCGGGGCGTTCCCAGATGACGCGCTGCTCTCGGAAGAAAAGGTCGACGACCCCAGCCGCCTTCAGAACTCACGGTGCTGGATCATCGATCCCCTCGATGGCACCCGCGAGTTCACGCTGCACATCCCGGAATTCTGCGTTTCGATCGGGCTCTCCATCGACGGCGAGTGCGCGCTCGGCGTGCTGTTCAACCCTGCGACCGGCGAGCTGTTCACCGGAGTCGTCGGCGCCGAGGCCACCTACAACGGCTCGCCATGCCGCGTCACCGACCACGCCACCATCGAGGGGGCGCGCCTGCTGGTCAGCCGCAGCGAGCACAAGAAGGGTTGGTTCGAAGCCATCGAGAACGAGGCCACGCTGCGCCCATGTGGGTCTGTCGCCTACAAATTTGGGCTGGTCGCTGCCGGCCTTGCCGAGGCCAGCTTTACGCCCAAGCCGCGCAATGAGTGGGACCTCATCGGAGGCGTGGGCTGCATCTTGGCCGCGGGTGGTCAGTGCACCGATGGCTCACGCGTTCCGTACCGATTCAATCGCGCCGATCCTCTTCACATTGGCGTGGCCGGTACCAACGGCGACATCCATGACGCCGTCATGGGGTTGATCACCAAGTGACCGAGCCGGCGGCCGGAGGGCCTGAACAGGCCTCGCTCATGGCCCGCCTCGGTCCGGTGCTGCTGACGGTGCTGCTGGATCTGGTTGGCTTTGCCATCGTCATCCCGCTGATGGCGCTGTACGCCGAAGACTACGGGGCGACTGAACAGCAGGCCATCTTGCTGCTGGGGGTCTATTCGCTGGCCCAGTTCTTCTTTGCGCCCCTGTGGGGAGCGTGGAGCGACCGGGTCGGACGCCGGCCGGTCATGTTGATCTCGATCGCGATGACGGCGGTGTTCTTGGCCAGCTACGCCTTCGCTCCCTCCCTGGGCTGGCTGTTCGTGTTCCGGTTCTTGCATGGGGTGGCCGCCGCAAATCTGACTGTGGCCCAGGCCTACATCGCCGATGTGACCCCACCGGACAAGCGCGCCATGGGCATGGGGCTGTTCGGTGCCTCGTTTGGCGTTGGATTCACCATCGGCCCGCTGCTCGGAGGTGAGCTCGGCGGGCATTTCGGCCTCGAGGTACCGATGCTCGTGGCGGCGGGACTCAGTGCCGTCAACTTCGTCTGGGCCTGGTTTGGCCTGCCCGAGAGCTATCCAGTCGGCGAAAAGGGGCAGACCCGCCAGCTGCTCGGACCCGCGCGTATCCTGCAGGCGCTGCGTCATCCGGTTGTGGGCGCGGCCTTGCTGCTGACCTTTGTCTCGACGCTGGCCTTTTCGATGATGGAGGTCAGCTTCAACCTGGTGGCCGAGCACGTCTGGTACCCGGACCTGACGCGGCAAGCGGTGGCCATGAAGGTCGGGCGCTACCTCGGCATGCTGGGGGTGATTGGCGTGATCATTCAGGGAGGCATGATCCATCCGCTGGTGAAGCGCTTTGGCGAGCCTCCATTGGTGATTGTGGGCTACCTGATCACCGCGATGGGCCTGTTCGGCCTGGCTTGGGCGAAGGGAGGCTGGGAGATCTGGCCCGTGTTCATGCTGCTGGCTGTCGGTACGTCGTTGGCGAATCCAGCTCTGCGTGCACTGGTCAGCAAGGGTGTGTCCGCGGACCAACAGGGCTCGGTGTTGGGAGTGAACCAATCCCTGGGCGCGTTGGCGCGAGCGACGGCACCTTGGATTGCCATGGGCTTGTACGGCATCAGTCGAAGCACCCCATTCATCGTGGCGGGTGTCATCATGTTGATCGCACTGGTGTTCGCGGGACCCGCGACCCGGCGTGCAAGTGTGGGCTGACGGACTTGTACCCCAGCCCCACCTGTTCATTCTGCCGATAGAGGCGGGGCTATGATCACTCTTCTGAGTCTGTTGCTGCTGTCCACGAACGCCCATGCCGCAGATGTGCGGCTGGCGGTGTTGGAGTTCGCTGACTCGAGCTCAGATGCGCAGTACGACGCCCTGGGCAAGGGCCTGCAGTCCATGCTGACGACCGACCTGTCCAAGGTGCCCGACACCGAGATGGTCGAGCGAGCGCGCCTGCAGGCACTGCTGGACGAGCTTGACCTTGGGCAGTCCGGCAAGGTTGCCGCGTCGACGGCCGCCAAGATCGGAGAGCTCTCGGGGGCCTCTCATCTGGTCGATGGCAGCTTCACGGTCGTGGGCGACACGATGCGACTCGATGCTCGCCTCGTGGACGTCACCACCGGCAAGGTCGTCGTGGCCGAGTCTGTGGAGGGAGAGCGGGAAGCGTTCTTTGAGATCGAAAAGGACCTGGTCAAGGCACTGGTCAAGGGCATTGGCATCGAGCTCGCCCCCAAAGACCGAGCGGCAATTGGCCGCCTCCACACAGCCGACTTCGAGGCCTTCGCTGAGTTCAGCAAGGGCATCGCCCTGTTCGACGAAGAGCGCTTCGATGACGCGATGAAGGCGTTGGACAAGGCGATTGTTCGCGACGAGGACTTCAAGCTCGCGGCCATGACCCACAAGCAGTTCAACGAGATCATCACCGGTCTGCAGGACCGCGAACAGGCGCTGCGCGTCGCCAAGATAGAAGCCAAGCGCTTTGAGGAGGCTGAGGAGGCCGCCGAGACCATCGCGATGCTCAAGAAGCTGCGTGAGTACACCGAAGAAGAGGGCGAGGCCGGGGCCCATCACCGCATCACGGCGCTGTACGTGTTGGCGGGCATGTACGACGATGGCCGTGGCCTGTCCGACCTGTTCGAGCAGCTCGACCGCTTCCAGAACCAGCGTCTGGCCGAGCACTATTGGCAGCGGTACTACGTCGAGGCTGAAGCGCGTTGGCCAGAGCTGCCGTTGACCTGGAACGGACGCAAGATCATCCACGCGGACGAGTTCGACGAGGACTTCGAAGAGCAGGTCGTGGCTCTGTGGGGCACGGACAAGGAGCAGGCCTATCTGCACGAGAAGCGGTGGAAGAACCTCGACGACTGCGGCAGCCAGTCGGACTTTGGCGAGCTGCTGCAGCTCGACATGACCCAGCGTGTCGACCTGTGCGCGTCCTATCGCCAGCTTGGCACGGACATCGGCGCCGATGACGAGTGGTACCGCACCCTTGGTTGGCGGCTGTCCACTCGGCAGGCCGATGCGGGGCAGTACTCCAAAGCGACGCGCAACCTCGCCGCCTACCTCGAGACCCTAGACAACGAGCGCCACATCGCCGACTGGCGCGAGAACATCGAG
>CAYYHT010000655.1:0-4641 GCA_964471355.1 uncultured Enterobacteriaceae bacterium | reverse complement strand
TCGTGACGCGGTACTCTACCGGGCGTGGGCAATCTCGACTTCGAACCCGGCACTTCCATTGGGGAGTGGATCATCGAAAAACAGCTCGGTGCCGGTGGCATGGGCTCGGTCCACCTGTGCCATCACCGCGATGATCCCTCCAATCGCGCCGCCCTGAAGTTGCTTGATGCGACGCCCACAATCAGCGACGCCAAGACCCGCTTCGAGCGCGAGGCCGAGGTGCTTCGCAACATCGATCACCCGGGCATCGCGCGCTTTGTCGACTACGTCAACGACCCTCCGGCCTTGGTCATGGAGTACGTCGAGGGCATGACCGTGTCGGACATGGTGCGGGCGGGCCCGACGCCGGTGCCCGAGGCCTTGCGCATCACCCGGCTGGTCGTTGAAGCGCTGACCTATCTGCACGCCCGCGGCATCTGGCACCGCGACGTCAAGCCGGCCAACCTGCTCATCGACAACAACGGCTGGGTGCGCCTGGTCGACTTTGGGATTGCCGTGGCCGAGGACCACGCCCGGCTGACCGGCGAGGGCTTCTTCATGGGCTCGTTGCCCTACATCCCTCCCGAGGCGCTCGAACAAGAACCGCTCGAGCCGGCGAGCTGGGACCTGTACTCCCTGGGTGTGGTGCTGTTCGAGATGGTGACCGGGCGCATCGCATTTGCATCCGAAGACCCCGACATCGACGGCTATGGCCCCATGGGCATGTTGCTGATCGCCAAGGGCAGGGCGCCGTACCTCGACCCAGGCAAGCCGCTGAGCGACGAGGTGCGCGAGCTGGTCAAGGACATGACTCGCCGAGAACCCGCGGACCGCATCAGCCTGTCCGAGGTCGCACGCCGGGTGATGGCGATGCACACGCCGCGCACCAGCTCTGCGCCCCCGACCCCGCCAGTGACCGAGACGCCGATCGACCACGAGGCGGCCACCGAGCCGATTGGCGGAAACGAACCGATCCAGACCGCCCATATCGAGCCGTCCTCACAGCCTGTGGCTATGCCTCGGGCGGCACTGCTGGCAGGCTGGGGGCTGACCATGGCCATGCTGCTCGCCGGACTCGCGGCGGTGGTGTTGCTGATGGCGCTGGTGGTGGTGTTCTCGTCCCCGTCGCAGCCCGATGCCTGGGTCGACGCCGAGGTCGTGGTGGCGGGAATCGACGCCAGCACGCCGGTTCAGATCACCCTGGATGGCGCTGGGCCGACGCAAAGCGATGGGGTCAGCTTCAGCTGGTCCGGCATCGCGCCAGGCCAGCACTCGGTGTTCGTGATGGCGGGCGCCGCGTGCGACCCGGAACGGTGTTCGGACGGCAGCTGTCCCTGTTGTGCGACGCAGACTGAATCCTGGATGGTGGACGCGGGTCGACCCCTCGTGTTGCACCTGACTCCACCCGATGTCGGATGTGTTCCCCAGGCGCGCTCGGGTGTTGCCGAGGCCACGACCGAGGTGGTGCCGACCCCATCGGTGCCTCAACCCGATGCTCCGGCGGTGGCAGAGCCGGTTGTCGCGGAGCCAATTCCCGGTGAGGTTGCCCAGCCAGCGGCGGCGCCCATGACCACTGCCGCGTCCAAGCCGGTGAGCTTTGGCCAGTACTCTCGCTTTGTGCGCAACAACCGCAAGTGGGAGGCCAAGAAGACCGTGGCCCGCGGAGACGCTGATGCTGGCTATCTGGCGGGGTGGCAGGGGCTCAATGTCGATGCCGACAAGCGCGACCGCGCGGTGGTCTCGGTCAGCTTCGAGGCGGCCTCTGCATACTGCGATGCCGGGCGAGGGGGCCTGGCCGATGTCAGCGATGGGCCATGGACCTGGGATGTTCACAGCGCCTCTGGAACCACAGCCGGCGAGATTCGAGTCGACAATGGTGCCCCGGCTGTGCGCTTCTCGATGGGCGTGGTGAGCGGCGACCTGCCCAAGAACAAGACCGACGTCCGCTTCGGATTCCGCTGCAGGCGCTAGCATCCCCTTCAGAGGGCACCCGATGAATATCGAACAGTTCAAGGATCTGCTGAATCACCTGCACGTCGCGGCCGAGGAGCGCGGGGTCTACGTGCCGGTCTTGGCCTGGGGCGAGGCGGGCATCGGCAAGTCCGAGAGCGTGGCGGCGGTGGCCAAGGCGCTTGAGCTCGACTGCGTGGACCTGCGTCTGGGAACCCAGGAGGTCGGCGACCTGATTGGCCTGCCGCGCCAAGAGAACTGGTACCCGTGTGCCCACTGCATCGAGAGCGCTGAAGACCTGCCCACGGCCAAGGTGCGCTTCAGCAAGCCCGAGCTGCTCGAGCACATCCAAGCGTTGCACCTGGCTGAAGTCGCCGATGCCTCCGACCCGCACACCCTGCTGCAGAGTGCGCTGGACAGAGCCACCGATCGCTACTCCCATCTCATCGACATCCGCACCGTGCACACCAAGCCGGCGTGGTTTCCCAGCGAAGGCACCTCTGGCTTTCTGTTCCTCGACGAGCTGAATCGAGCCCACATGGAGGTCCTGCAGGCCGTCTTCCAGCTGATTCTGGACCGCCGCATGCACGCCCATGTGCTGCCCAAGGGCTGGATCATCATCAGCGCCGTGAACCCCGCCAGCGCCGACTACGAGACCAACGACATTCGGGACAAGGCGCTCATCGCCCGCTTTATGCACATCGGCTTTGAGCCCAGCCGTGACGAGTGGTTGGCCTATGCGGCGGCGACAGATGTGGACTGGTCGATTCGCGCGCTCATCGCCGAGGACCGCAAGTTCCTGGGGGATCTGACGGCCCAGCTGCCCAAGGTGCAGCCGACGCCGCGAACCTGGGTGATGCTGCACCGAATCCTCGAAGATCTGCCGGACGACCTCGAGCAAGAGGTGGCGGCGGGGCTGGTGGGGCCCGAGGCCGCGGCAGCGTGGCTGAAGCTGCGTGCATCGGCCCAGCGCCCGGTCAAGGCCCTCGATGTGTTCGCGAACTACGACTCGGTGCGCGGTCGGGTCAAAGCCTATGCCAAGGACAACCGCCTGGACCTGCTCAAGGTCACACTCGACGACATTGCCCAGCTGGCCGAGGACGACGGGTGGAAGGACGAGTGGGTCGATGGTCTGGTTCGCTTTGTGCTCGATTGCCCGGCCGACCTGGCCTATGCCTATCTGAAGCTCAGATTTATTCGTAATCCAAGGCTTCGCCGGCCTCTTTCGGCGCGCGATGACCTGTACGAATTTGTCTCCCGCATCAACAAGACCGCGGGTGTCTGACGCCAAAAAGCTGCTTGAGAATGCGGTGATTCGGCTGGTCCGCCGGCAGCCCTTCTTTGGCGGCGTGCTGCTGGGCATGAACAAGCGGATTGGCACCGAACAGGCGGTGGGCTGTGCGACCGCGGGCGTCTTTGTGCGTGCCGATGCGTCAATCGGTCTGGTGGTGAACGAGCAGTTCTTTGGGGCCATGAGCGCCACCGAGCAAGAGGCCGTGCTGATCCACGAGTGCCTGCACGTCATCAATCTGCACCTGGTTCGCGGACCGATGGACTTCGATGACCACGAGCTGGCGAACGTGGCGATGGACATTGCCATCAACCAGTACATCGAGGGACTGCCGCCCGATTGCCTGGAGCTGGACAGCTTTCCGCAGCTGAACCTGCCGCCCGAACAGACCGCCGACACCTACTACGAGATGCTGAGTGCCGCAGCAGAGCAGACTCGGCAACACCTGATCGCTGCCGGAATTGGGCCTCTGGATGACCACAGTTGGGAGGCGCGAGACGGTTCAGGCACGGGCCATGGAGTGCCCTCCGTGCTGGTCGAGGCAGCGTGCCGGTCGCTGATTGGTGACGCCGTCGCCGATGGCAAGGCCAACGGCTCGTGGGGCAGCCTGAGTGCCAGCCTGCAGCGGCTGCTTCTGCAGGCGCTCGAGGCCAAGGTGGACTGGAGGCGCGAGCTTCGACGCTTCGTGGGCGAGCGAATCCGGCTGTCGACTCGGGGCACGCGAAAGAAGCCCCACCGCCGGTTCGGCTGGAATCAGCCCGGACGCAAGACGCTTCGAGGGGTGCGCATTGTCGTGGCGGTGGACACGTCGGGTTCGATTGGGGCCAAGGAGCTGTCGCAGTTTCTGGCCGAGATCGATGCGATCTCAAACAAGGCCGAGGTCTACATTGCCGAGGTCGATGCGGCAGTGCACCGGGTGTACAAGTACGAGCGCCAACGAAAGCCCGAGGGAATGATGGGCGGCGGCGGCACCAGTTTTCAGGTGCTGTGGGACGCCATCGAGCAGCAGAGCTTCCCCGAGCTGCGCGACAAGATGGACGCCATCATCTACCTGACCGATGGCTACGCGCCGTGGCCGCGTGATGACGGCGGCATCGACACGCTCTGGGTGTTCACGACCCCAAGCAAGATGGGGCAAGAGCCCTTCGGACGCGCGGTGTTCCTCGACATCGGCTAGACGGCGTCCATGCTGCTCTTCCTCTCCTTGTTGCTCGCCTGTCCGCCCAAGACCACCGAACCAGAACCGGCGCCAGAGCCGCTTCAGACGCCACCGGCAGAGCAGGAGGAGCCCGTGGCGCAATCGGCTGCCTTCGATCACCGGGCCGCCGCCGGGGTCACCGATCCCGTCTTTGCGAAGCTGGTGACCGATCACTGGGAGGCCGCCATGGTGAGCAGCCCACTGTGGGCGAGTGGACTCGGAG
>CAYYHT010000654.1:989-4650 GCA_964471355.1 uncultured Enterobacteriaceae bacterium | reverse complement strand
ATGTCGATGCCGATGGCTGTGATGATCAGGCCGTAGGCCGAGAATGCAACCAGCCAGCCGTGGGGAGCCGTCAGCAGGTAGGTAGCGGTGATCAGTGGCAGGACGAGGGGAACAAAGAGCTGAGCGAGCGGTCTCCACACGGCGGCCTCCTTTCACATACGACATCGTATGTGGATACCAAGTAGTATTCGCATACGGAGTCGTATGTCAAGTGCGATCGGATGGAGAGGTCATGCGTCGAGAGCGGAAAACGCGGGAAGAAACAAAGCAACAGACGCGTGAAGCCCTGCTTCGCGCGGCGCTCGAGCTCTTTGTTGAGCGCGGAATCGACGGACCGAGCCTCGATGCGATCTGCGAGAGGGCCGGGTACACGCGCGGTGCCTTCTATGTCCACTTCTCGAGCCGTGAAGACCTGCTGGTGGGCGTCATGGAGCGAATTTTGATGGAGTTCACAGACTCCATCATCCAGACCACAGATGCCGGCGGTGACCTGGTTCGGTCGGTGACCCACTTCGCCGAGAGAGTCGAGGCGCTTGGACGGTCAGATGCCTCGCCATTTCTGGCTGTCGGTCAGGCGCACCTGCAGGTCTTGGTCGAGGCCTGCCGGCGTTCAGCCGCCATACAAGCGCGGTTCCTGGGCTTGGTCGAAGCCGCCATCATCCGCCTCGCCGAGGTCGTCAAGAGCGGGCAAGCGGCCGGGACTGTGCGGTCAGATGTGCCGGCCGATCTGGCTGCCGAGCTGCTCATTTTCGCGGTCTTTGGCATCTTGACGCTGAAGGAAACCGGCTTTGAGCGCGACGTGACCAAGACATCGGCGGTGGCGTTGCGGTTGCTCGCTCCTCTGTAGGTCCCGGTTCAGAAGTGTCCTCTTGTCAGCTCAGCCGAACCACGACATCATCGTGCGATGGCAGACATACAAGCAACGTACGTGGTCGATGAGGGGCGCAGTGATCTGACGCCGTTCGAGTGCATGAATCCAATCATCCTCAAGGACCGGCGACAGGTTCTGGAGGTCATGGAATCCTCCAAGGCCGCGATGTGGATTGCGCCTCGGAAAGAAGGCCTGTGGTGGACCGTCTCGGCGTTGACCGAGCTGCGCGTGCCGGCCAGGCACTCGATGCTGGCCCTTGAGGTCTTCTCGCCCAAATCGTTGGTGGTGCTGCCCGCGCTGTTCCATCGCGTCGTGTGCTGTCCACCCGTGCGCCTGCTGCCCCGAAAGGAGCTCGCCGAAGTGATGGCGTGGGAAGGGCGCGCAGACATGTGCATCGGCGGTGTCGTCGAGTCCCGTTCTGGTGTGGTCACGCTGTACCGAGGCAACCTGCAGCCGGTGTCCATGCCGCTGTCCTTCTTTAAGTCGCCGTTCCCCGGCCTGGTGGCCGACGCGAGCCGCTTCGAGGTCACCCACTACGGCCAGGTGCTGCGCTTCGGAAACTACGGCGTCAACTTCGAGGACGTGCTCTACGCCTACGACACCGACTTCCGGCGCGCCAAGAAGGCCCAGCGCATCGTCGAGGACTCCACATTCGGTGGTGCGTTGCGACGACTGCGCAAGCAGGCCGGTCTCCGGCGAGGGGACTTCCCAGGTGTCTCGGAACGGACCGTGGCTCGCATCGAGCGCGGCGAGGTTCGCCGGCCCCATGGTCGGACGCTGCACATCTTGGCCAAGAAGCTAGGAATGACCGTCGAGGCGCTCGAGCGCTACTGACTGGCTGTGGCTTGCTGAATGGCCCGGACCATGTCGGGATTGCGTGGGCCAGTCGCGCCGATCAAGTCGGAGCATTTGGCAAAGTCTCTGACCACAATGTGGGACTCTGCGTAGTCGCGGAACGGGACCGTTGGCTGTTTTAGGTCAACTCCGCCCCCCCATGGGACCAGGGTTGCGGGCGATTTGCCTGGGCCAGCTACCAACCCGACCACCACGCAGGCGGTCTCGCTGTGAACCAAAAGCGCTCCAATAGTCACAGATTCACAGCCTGCTCTGGGGCATACGCGCTCTGGTTCTGGCCGAATATCGATGGAGCTGTCCGGTCGCGCTTGGTGCACTAGCTTCACGAGCTGTGCCTGCACGGACGCAGCGGCCTGTTGGATTGCTGGGTCATCGGTGCGCGGAATCACGCGGGGCCAGAAGACCAGCGTTCCTCCCGCGGTGCCGGTCGAGCGACTGATCTCTGGTGCATCCTCAGCCGAGGCATCTGCCACCCACAATGTGGATAGCATCAGCATGGCTGCAGCGACGCGGACTAGGGGCAGGGGTCGTCCCGGCCGTCATCGGTGGAGGGGTCGTTCTCTAGGCCACTGCAGTCGTTGTCGAGTCCGTCGTCGCAGATCTCGACCTCGGACGGATTGACAGCTTCGACCGCGTCATCGCAGTCGACATTCGCCTGCCACATGTTCGCGCTCACCGCCTCGCACGCGGCCTGTGTGAGCAGACTCGAGTCCGGCTGGCACGAGCCCAACAGCACATGGTCGGCCGGCTGCGAGCAAGAGTCCACCGGGGTGCCCGATTCATTCGCGTACCCGTCTCCGTCCACGTCTGGGTAGTAGGTGAAGTCCGGCGGTGCGCCCTCGTCGACCTCGCCATCGACGTCGCAGTCGTTGTCCTGCTCGTCGCACAGCTCGGTGGCACCAAGGTAGACGGTGTCGTCGTTGTCGTTGCAATCATCGCCGTTGGTGATGGTCCATGTGGGCTCATCACAGGCGGATGCAGGGCGATTTTCGTCACCGAAACCGTCGTCGTCCTCGTCGGGGTAGACCGTGTCGCCATCGGTCTCGTCGAGGTCGCCGTCGCAGTTCTCGTCGACGCCGCTGCACGCGATGTCCGTAGAGGTCGGGTGAATGGTGAAGTCGGTGTCGTCGCAGTCGTCGCCGTTGTTGACATAGCCAGTCTCTTCGCCGCAGCTCGGGCTGGGTTCGGTGGGGTCGCCGTAGCTGTCGCCATCGAGGTCGAGGAACCACGCGGTGTCGCCGAGGTCTTCGTCGGCAGCACCGTCACAGTCGTTGTCCTTGTTGTCACACAGCTCGTCAGCGCCCGGGAATGTGGTGTCGCTGGCGTCGTCGCAGTCCCTGTTGTCGGCGACTAGCCCGGTGTCTGGGTCGCATGAGGTCGTGGGTGCGCCCGCCCCATAGCCGTCGCCGTCAAGGTCATTGAACCAGGTTCCGCCGAGGGAGTCATCGGCAACGCCGTCGCAGTCGTTGTCGAGCTCGTCGCATGCCTCGACCGCCTCGGGATTGATGGTGGCGTCGTCGTCGTTGCAGTCGCCGCCGAGCTCTGCGTAGCCTTCCGTCCTGGGGCACACGATGGTCGGCGCATTGGAGTCGCCAAATCCGTCCCCATCGGCGTCTGGGAACTCGATGGTGGTCAGCATCTCGTCGACGCCACCGCTGCAGTCGTTGTCGAACCCGTCGCAGACCTCGTCTGCACCGGGATTGATCGTGGCATCTTCGTCGTCACAGTCGCCGCCACCGACTTCGGTGCTGTAGTAGCTGTCACCGTCGGCGTCGTATTCGTCGAGCCGGACGTCATTGTCATCTGGCGAGACGACAATGCAGCTCATGGAGCCGAGCGCCAGCCAGAGGGTCAGTATCGAGAGTCGGGACATCAGTGGGCTCCATTCGTCCGGCGAGGACCGGCGAGTGCTCCAGTCACGCCAAAGCCGACGGC
>CAYYHT010000654.1:0-979 GCA_964471355.1 uncultured Enterobacteriaceae bacterium | reverse complement strand
TGCGACATGTGCAGGACGTAGTCGACGGCCATGCCGCCCGCGATGGCTGACCATCGTGCATAGGTGTTCGCGCGAAAGCGCAGATCGTTCAGTTCGTCGAGGTCTGTGGCTTCTGACCACGCCGAGTGGCTGCTGGCGCCCAGACCATAGTAGGTGCCGGCGAAACCGGCGGAGACGCCGGCCGCAGCCCACAGTGGAATGCGCACCCAGTTGGGTCCGTTGCCGTCCTTGGTGCGTTTAGGCATGGGCTCGGTAGGAAGTGCAGGTTCTGGCGCCCTCAACACGATCTCTGAAGGGGGCGGAGCGACGACCTTGCGCACATCGAACTCGAACAGCTCATCACCTTGGACAACGTCCACAGGCTCGTCGGCGAGCGTGTACTTCCACACAGGCAGCCAGCCTTCGAACTTGCCGCGGTGGGCTATCTCAGAGGCGGCGAAGTCGATCGCGTACACGTAGTCTGGGTTGAAAGGCCGCATTCCCGCTTCGAAGACCACGCCAGTCTTGGCGATGAGCTTCACTTGTCGGTAGTTCTCGTGCAGTGCCGTCAACCAGACGTCGGCCTGGTCGTCTTCTCCGGCTGTCTTGGCGCCATCGAGTCGCTCTACGATCAGCGTGACGTCACCCAGCGCACGTGCGGACTGTGCGCCGATGATCCAGTCGCCGCCTTCGAGGTCATGTTTGTCGTGGAGCAGCTGTTGGAATGTGTTCTCGACGCCGTCCCAGGCATTCTTCTCGGCTAGGCGCGCCAGGTTCTTGGCGAGCCGTGTGTACTCCGCGGCCTTGGCAGCTTCCTTTGCATCGAGGGACTCTGCGGCGCCTTCGGTCCCTGCCGGCTCTTCAGTGTCTGCCGGTTCTTCAGTGTCTGCCGGCTCTTCAGTGTCTGCCGGCTCTTCGGTGTCTGCCGGCTCTTCGGTCCCCGAGGGCTCCGCAGGGTCTGCCGGATTCGGGTTGTCCGCGGTCTCTGTAGGGGCCGCCG
>CAYYHT010000653.1:0-4654 GCA_964471355.1 uncultured Enterobacteriaceae bacterium | reverse complement strand
TGGACCCGCTATTGTCCATTTCGGCCCCCCTCCTTTCCCCTCATGCAAACGCGGGCGAGGCAAAACGCCACACGGCGATGGGGGTGTGGGGCCCGCGCCGTCCGATGGCGCAACTGCCGCCTCGCGACGCAGTCTACCGGCGTCGTCGTGGCAAGACGCCACACCTTCGCCACGCATGGGGCAACGTGCCACAACTGCACCAGTGCTCGTGCGACGGAGGGCTCAAGCGCCACATGGCCGTGGTGGGCCTCGACAATGGCCTTGACCGGACTCACCCTTGAAATTCGAGTTCCACGAAGAGAGCACCATCCGGCCACTCCGGACTCGTGTGCTTGGCCGACTATCAGACGCTATGGTGCCGCTGGGAGGTCGCGTGACAAAGCAGAAGCAAGGCACAGACGTAAGGGAAATCTACAGCCAGGTTTTCGAGAACAACAAGAAATGGGTCAAGGAAATGTCCTCGAAGGACGCCTCGTTTTTCGAAAAGCTCGCCCAGCAGCAGAATCCCGACTTCCTCTATATCGGTTGTTCAGACAGCCGCGTGCCGGCCAACGTAATCATGGGGGTGGACCCGGGGGCCGTCTTCGTGCACCGAAACATCGCCAACTTGGTTCTGCATACAGATCTCAACGTCCAGTCGGTCATCGAGTACGCGGTCGTTCACCTCGACGTGAAGCACATCGTTGTCTGTGGGCATTACGGATGCGGCGGAGTCAGGGCCGCCATGCAGTCGGCCGATCTTGGCGTGCTGAATCCGTGGCTGCGCGAGGTTCGCGACGTGTACCGCGGGCACCAAGACTCCTTGGACACGATGGACGATGAGAGCCAATACCGCCACCTCGTCGAACTCAATGTGCGCGAACAGTGCATCAATGTGATCAAGACCGCCGCCGTCCAGAAGCACTGGTTGAAGAACAAGCATCCCGAGGTCCACGGTTGGGTCTACGACCTTCGGAATGGCCTGTTGAAGGACCTCGAACTCGACTTCAACGACATGCTCGACCGAATCCGCAAGGTCTACCACCTGGACTGAAGTGATGAAAGCGCGCCTAGCCGCCGGTGTCCAAGTCCTGGACTTCGTGAGAACCCTTGCGGCACCATTTCCCCTTCGATGAGCAGGTGATGGTGGCGGACTCGCCGCGCTTGACGACCAGACTGGTCGGCGTCTGGGGGATGGGGTCGTTCTGGTACCAGACCTTGACCTTGTAGGCGCCGGGCAGAACATCTCCGCTGTCCGTGAACTTGCGCGAGGTGGCGTTGTGGATGAGCAGGACGGTCTTGGCATCCCCCTCGATCGTGATGTGAGCCTTGCCCTTGGCTGGCCCTGAGGAACCCGCAGAAGGCGTCGGAGTTGGTCGGCTCGGCGCAGCGCGAGTGGAGCTGCTGCTTGTCGACTTGGTCGGCGACCTGGACTTGGACGGGACAGGCGCGGCCTTTGCCGGCACCGGAGGCGTCTCGTCGGCGTCGCCTGGCGGGGCGACAGGTGCGGGGAGGGCGACCGTAGCCGTGGGCTGCACCGAGGCCACGGTTTGTGGTGCCGGCGCTTGTGAGGTGTACAGGTACACGCCTCCGATGACGGCGGCGAGCACGAGTGCAATCACGCCGATGGCGGCGACTCCGGCGGCGCCGGCACCCCCCGCCATCACCACCAGGCCTCCAGCCTTCACGGCCGTGCGCACACCAGAGCTCGATGTGTCTGACCCTGGGTCCGCAGCTTGTCCGCCCTTCTCGCTCTTGAGGCGAGCGACGGCGCCGGTTGGAGCCACAAGCGCTCCTGTCACGGGTCCCCCGAGGGCCTCGGCAAAGTGCGCCATCGACGGCAGGCGCTCGTCGGGCTCTTGGGCGGTTGTCTTTCGAATCAGCTGGCGCACTTCATCGCTGAACCCGTCGCCGGGGTCGAGCTCCTCGAGCATGATCTTGGACCGCATCACGACGGCCATCTTCTGGCCGCCGGACATCTGCGGCTCGGTCGGGAAGGCCAGCTTTCCGGTCAGCGCCTCGTACATGACCACTCCGAGGCTGTACACGTCGCCGAGCATTGGGTCGATGGTCTCGGTCTCGAACGCCTCTGGGGGCAGGTAGGCCAGGGTGCCGGACATGACGCCGGTGCTGGTCAGGCGCTCGTTGTCGTTGTCCACGGCGATGCCGAAGTCGAGCAGGCGGGCCTCGTTTGAGGCGGTGATCATGATGTTCGGGGGCTTGATGTCCCGGTGGGCGATTCCCTTGTCATGAGCGTGGGCCAGGCCGTCCGCCAGCTGCCGGAACAGGCTCTTGACCGCGGCCTCGTCGAGCCGGCCCGTGAGCAACACATCCTCGAGCTCTTCGCCGTCGACCAACTCCATGGCCATCCACAGCAGGCCGCGCTCGGCGTCATCTCCCCAGCCAGTGACGCGAACAATCGCGGGATGGCGCAGTGAATACAGCGTCTCGACCTCGCGCATAAACCGGACTCGGGCGTCGCCGAGATCGTGCGGTTTGAGCACCTTGACCGCGGCACGCAGCTTTTCGCTCATCGCGTGTTTGCACTTGTAGACAGCACCCATGCCGCCTTCGCCGATGGTGCGCTCCACTTCCCAATCGCCGATGCGGTCGCCAATGTTGAGCATGGCCGACTCTACCGCCGGCACCTTTTTGTGGCCAGCCCAGCAGCGCGGGGAGCGCTCGTGCTCGGCTGCAGACAAGTTGGCGTCTTTCGTTTCGCGTATCATTCGCCCATGCAAATGAATGTGTGGGCGGTGCCGGCGGTGATGGTGTGCAGCATGTGCGGTGCCACGGTCGCGTCTGCGCAAGACGATGAGCCGAGTGCTGCCGAGCTGGCTCGTGCAAAGCAGCTGTACATCAACGGCCGAGAACTCTTCTCCGAAGAGAAGTACCGCGAGGCTGTCGATGCGTGGCGGGAGGGCTACCGCCTGTCCCGCAAGCCCGCGTTCCTGCACAACATGGGCTTGGCCTATGAGCAGATGGGCTTCATCGAAGAGGCGATCGACACCCTGACTCGCTACCGCGCCTTTGCCCGGGCCGATGAAGTCGAGGAGCTCAAGCAGCACATCAAGGCGCTCGAAGAACGGCAAGAGAGCATCGATGCGGGCAACGGCGATCCGGGAGGCCTTGGAATCGACCGCCCCAAGGCGGGCATCGAGATGCTCGATGACGACTTTGACGTTCAGCAGCGGACAGATGATCGGCTGGATGAGCCTCGCCCCCCACGAGACGCAGAGCCACTTCCCACGGCCCAGCTGGCGTTGATGGGTGGGGGCGGTGCGGCGGTGGTGACTGGGCTGGTCATCGGGAACAGCGCGCTTGCGGCCAAGAGGGCAGCGGCCGAGTCCTGCAGCAACGTCGGAGAACGCTACCTGTGCACCGAGGACGCCCAAGCGCCGCTGTCTCGGGGACGCTCGCTGTCCGTTGTCGCCGATGCGCTGGTCATTGGCGGTCTGGCGGCTGCGGGGACCGGAGCCTGGCTCACGGTGGGCAATCAAGAGGCGAGTGTGGCGGTCAGCCCACGAGGAATGGTGCTGCATTGCGACTTCTAGGACTGGGGACTGCCCTGGGGCTGCTGTCTGCCTGCACCCTTGCCGGACCGCGCCAGGAGCCATGTGAGCGCAGCTCTGAGTGCCGCCTGAACTTCGGCGCTGCCGCGGTCTGCCTCGACGATGGCTTCTGCGGCGTGGTCGACCCCATTGACGCCTGCAACCGGCCCGCGCCGGTCGGGTTGTTTGCCGACCCCGATCAGTACGGCGACGCCATTGTGATCGGAGGGGCACTGCACAGCACGGACGATGCTGTGCTGGAGCAGGTGGTGCGCCTGGCCGTCGAGCGCGTCAACGACGAGGGTGGCCTGCACGGCCGCCCCCTGGGGGTTGCGATCTGCGACACGTCCGACGATGCCGAGCTGGACGTGGCCGATTGGCTCGGCAATACGCTCGGGGTCCCGGTCGTCGTCGGAGCCCCCGAAGATGCCACCGCGCTGCTTGTGCGGTCGGGACTGCCGGCAACCACGGTCTTGATCAGCCCCGGTGCGGCGGGAACGGCCTTTGCCGAACTTGACCCAGCGGTGGCGACCGACGAGTCGCCAGGCATGAACTGGTCGGTCCGCCCCCCCGCCATCGATGAAGCCGTGGCCATCGAACAGGATCTGAGTGCGCGGGGACTCACGGACATTGCCCTGCTGGTCGAAGACGCGTCGGGGTCTGCCGACCTCGCAGACGCGCTGCAGACCGCGTGGACCGGAACCTCGACCCGGTTTGATTTTGCTGGCAGCAGCGATCGGAACACGCAGCTGTCTGCGATTGCCAGTGCCTCGGCCACAGACGCCATCGTGGTCATCGTTGCCACCGACGAACATGTCGCGCCGGTGCTGACCACAGCAGCCGTCCTTTCCGGGCTCGAGACCCAGGAGTTCTTCTTCACGTCCGCGAGTGCGAGCGGTACCTGGCTCACAGACGCCGAGCCCGCGTCGACGCTGTTTTCGAGGGTCCGTGGGGTGCGCACACCTGCGCCGGATGGCCGGTTGGTCTACCAACACCTCGAGTCGGCACTGGGCGCTGACGACGCATCGGTCCTCTTTGCCGCCCAGACCTGGGACGCCACTTGGCTCGCGATGTTAGATCGGAAGAGCACACGTCTG
Source organism: uncultured Enterobacteriaceae bacterium (assembly GCA_964471355.1). GTDB lineage: Bacteria > Myxococcota_A > UBA796 > UBA796 > CAYYHT01. The sequence continues at coordinate 27 of CAYYHT010000653.1, read as the reverse complement.
AACTCCAGTCACCGATGTATCTCGTAT
>CAYYHT010000652.1:0-4662 GCA_964471355.1 uncultured Enterobacteriaceae bacterium | reverse complement strand
AAGTACGGCTTGTTCGCGCGAAAGAACCTGGGCGGCGGCCCCATGGTCTACGACATCAGCGATCCCTCCGCGCCGACCTTCGCCGGTGACTTCCACAACGCCGAGGGGTCTGGCGGCTACATCTTCCGGCAGGGGGACCTGCTGTTTCAGGGAGAGTCGGGCTTTGCGTCGATCTACGACTTCGCCGATCCCGGCATGATCAGCGAAGTGGTGCGCTTCGACTTGACCGGCGACCTGGACACGATGACCCCGATTGGGAATGTGGCGGTGTTGGCTGTCGATGACGGTGCCGAGCCCGCCAAAGCCACGGCCGTCGTGCCGTGGTCGGTGACCCCCGACGGCGACCCGCCGACCGCCGAGCTTCACTTCCCCACTGACGGCGAGACCCGGGCTGCACTGACCTCGCGCATCGGCGTCAGCTTCAACGAGATGGTCGAAGCAAAGAGCGTGTTTGAAGGCAGCTTTCGCGTCACAAATTGGCGTGGTGATCTGGTCCCCGGCAGCTTCAACGTGCAAGAGAACATCGTGAACTTCACCCCCGACGAGCTGCTGCTCGAAGACACGACCTACGTTGTCGAGCTGCCGGCTGGCGGCGTTGTGGACATCTCCGGCAATCCAACCGACCAAGCCCTGAGCTTCAGTTTCTCGACGGGCTCTGAGGTCCGCGAGTGATATTCCTTCTGCTCGCATTGGCCTGCAAGCCCGACCCAGCGCCGGCGCCGGTGGCCGATGCGGGGGCTGACCTGACGGTGACTGTGGGTCAGTTGCTGGACCTCAACGGCTCGTCCTCCATCGGCGAGTCCTTTGTCTGGCGAGTGGGCGACCAGACCCTGGATGGCATGTCGGTGACCACAACCATCGACGCTCCCGGCCACCTCACCGCCTACCTCACCGTCACGAACACCGATGGCGAGACGGCTCAGGACACGGCCCGGGTGACGGTGCACTACCCGCCGCTTCAGCCCGCGCCGACCCACAGCACTCCGCTCGCGCACAGTCCAGGAAGGCTGTTCGCCGTCTTGCCTGACTTCGACATGGTCGCCGTGGTCGATGTGGCTACAGGCCAAGTCGAGCATGTGGACGTCTGCGGCCAGCCGCGAACCGTGGGCGCGCGAGACAACATCTTCGTGACGGCGTGCACAGAGGACGCCCTCGTCGCCGGGTACATCGACGGCGCGAGCTGGAGCACCGAGGTGTTCGATATGCCTCGGGGATCCCGACCGTTCGGAGTCGCACTGCAGCCGGACGGCCTGGGCGCCTTTGTCACGCTGTCCGGCACCGGTCAGGTCGCCGAGCCCGGCGGCATCAGCGGGCAGGCCTTCGACCGTTTCTCGGTGGGGCCGGATGTGCGAGGCATTGCGCTGTCCGGTGGCAAGAGGCTGGTCACCCGCTGGCGGTCGCCAGACGAATCGGGACGCGTCTACAACCTGGCCCAGAGTGCCGATTCCGTGCCCGAGCTCGAGCTGGCCAAGGCGGCCGGTCCAGACAGCGACACCGATGCGCGGGGCCTTCCGAGCCTGTTGGAACAGGTGGTGATCCGGCCCGATGGCCACGTGGCCGTCGTCGTCGGTCTGAAGTCCAACATCGACCGCGGCCTGATGCGCGACGGACTTGCACTCACCCACGAGACCCTGTCACGCAGCGTGCTTCGGCAGATCGATCTGGTCAGCTACAGCACAGACCTGCCCGAGCCCATCTTCGACAACCGAGACCACGCCACGGCCGCGGCATTTAGCCCACTTGGCGACTGGCTCTACGTGGCCCATCGCGGCGCCCAGGCCATCGACATCCTGGACAGCTACACCATGGCCCGGGTCGGTGGTCTGCTGAACGTCGGCGAGGGGGTCGACGGTCTGTGGGTATCGGCCGATGGAAACACGCTGTGGGTGCTCGCCTCGCTCGCTCGCGAGCTGGTGGCCTATGACGTCAGCGACCCGACTCTCGACGTGGAGCTTCAGCGCATTGACCTGGTGCCACCCTCTGGCGAGGTGCTGGGCGCGCAGCTTCTGCACGGCAAGCAGCTGTTCTATGCCGCTGTCGACCCACGCATCACGCCGCACCAGTACATCAGCTGCGGCACCTGTCATCCCGAGGGGGTGACCGACAGGCGCACTTGGGACTTCACTGACCGCGGAGAAGGGCTTCGCAACACCATCATGCTGGCCGGGCGGCAAGGCGTCTCCCCGTTGCACTGGTCCGCCAACATGGACGAGGTCCAGGACTTCGAGAAGGACATCCGCTTGGCGATGGCCGGACACGGGCTGATGGACGATGCTGACTTTGAAGCCACTGTTGACCCCTTTGGCACGCCAAAGGCCGGCCTGTCTGCGGACCTCGATGCGCTGGCCGCCTATGTGCAGAGCCTTGATGTGTTTCCGGTCTCGCCCTACCGCAACCCGGATGGAAGCCTGACTGCGGACGGGTTGGCCGGGCAGGCCATCTTCGAGTCATCCGAGGCGGGCTGCACCGGATGCCACGTGCCCCCGGAATACACCGACAGTGCCTGGATTGACGTGGGGGTGGCCAACCTGCACGACGTGGGCACCCTGTTGCCGACCTCGGGGGAACGACTGCACGGCGAGCTGACGGGGATCGATACACCGAGCCTGCGTGGCCTGCACGCCAGCGCTCCCTACTTGCATGACGGGCGAGCGCCGACCGTGCTCGATGCGCTTGTTCCGGGCATGGGCGACGTGTCGCATCTGAGCGCAACCGAGCTCACACAGCTCGAGACCTTCCTGTTGAGCATCGAGTAGTTCCCTACTGTTTCGTTTTTGATTGAAACCATGGCCAAATAGTCCGCATCGTTCCTTCAGTGGGTCGTCGTACCGCAACCAGCGGGGAGCCGATCTCGGAGTTTCTGATGGTTCAACGCCTGGTATTGACGACTGCCGTCCTTTTTCTGTGTGCATCCGGCGCGAAGGCCGAGGACACACCCGGCACGGACTCGCTGCGCCACGTGCAGCCGAGCGGCCTGTACACCAACTCGGCTGCCTTCTATCGCATCCATGGCTATGTGAACGTGGGCTACTCGGCGACTCAGGGGGATTTCGGCTCAATACCCACGCTTAGTCCGCAGATCCTGGCGACGTCGCCGAATCCTCGTACGGGGGTCAACGATGGTGGATTCACCAACGACGCTGCGCTGTTCATCTCATCCGAGCCCTTTGATGGGGTAAGCACTGCGTTGGAGCTGCACTTTGTGGGGTCGGCTCTGAACCCGGTGATGACAGAGGCCAAGGCGACGTGGGAGATCACTCCAGAGGATTCTGCGGCCAGTCTGCGCATTGTGGGAGGGCGGTTCTGGTGGCCATTCGGGGTGCACAACTTCGAGTGGTTCAGTGCCCTCAATGACGTGAACCTGGTGTCGCCGGCGGCGTCAGAGGTGGTGCCTGCCCATGCCAATGAGCTCGGCATGATGGCTGAGGGCGAGATCCGCGTGTCCGACCACTTCGGCCTTCACTACGCGACCAGCGTCGGAGCCGGTGCTCCAGGGTTCAGCTTGATGGAGAATGTGATGCTCGCCGGGGCAAACATCAACAAGCACCCGACCGCGACGGCCACGGTCGGCGCCGTGGTCGAGGGACCTGTCAACGTTCGACTCGGTGTCAGCGGTTCGTCGGGCCAGATGCGGTCGGGCATGAGCGATGCCTATGCGGACACCCAGGCGGAACACTACGGTGCTCAGATGGCGGCGGTCGGGCCCTTTCTGCTTGTCGAGGGCGGGCTCCTGTCGCTCCGGTCGTACTACTACGCGTCCCAGGAACGACTGCGTGGCGCGCCCATCGACGCCATCGACCGCGCGGGGTTCACCGTGGAGCCGAAGCTCAGTGTGCCCATCGAGCCCACCGCGGTGTCTGCTGTCGAGGTCTTCGTTCGGTACAGCCAGGCATCCGAAGGCAACCTCGCCGACGACCGGCTCGAGTACCGGCAGATTGCTGGCGGAGTGAACGTGCGGCTGCCGAACCAGCTGTCCATGCACGGCGGCTACGCCCTTCAGCAAGAGGGTGGCATCGTCGCCGAGGTGGACAACAACGTCGCCATGTTCTCGATGGCGGCCCAGTTCTGATGGCCCGTTGGAGCCACATCCTATGGCTCGGCGGCGCGCTGATGGTGCCTCAGCTTTGCCTGGGTGAAGAGGACGACGATGCCGCCGCGGCTCATCTCGTGCGGGCGCTCGGCTACGACCACGGCGGTCGCGTGACCCACCGCATCATGGTGGTCTCTGGTCGGGGCGCGAGCTCGAGTGACCGCGGCGCCATTGAAGGTGCGGTCGGCGCCAGCACCCTGTCGGCTCCGGCAATCGACGAGGTGCAGTTCGCATCGGTGGGGGCGCTGCTCAAAGCCGTGGATGCCTTTGATGCGGACTACATCTTCGTCGACCAGAGCATGGCGCAGTCGCTGTCTGCCGTGCTGCAGGTCAGCCGCGCGCGAAAGGTGCCGACCATCGCCATCTCGTGCAAGCTCGTCGAGCGAGGTGCCTCACTCGGCGCCACCGTGGCCGAGGGGGACACCACCATCTGCGTCAACCGAAAGGCGATGCAGTCCGAGTCCCTTGAGCTCGATGCACAGCTGCTGCGCATCGCGACCTTTGTTGGTGGCTGAACGGCCCGACCTAAGCGTCAGCTCGACCGACCGCCTCGGTGATGAAGTCGATGAAGG
>CAYYHT010000651.1:0-4669 GCA_964471355.1 uncultured Enterobacteriaceae bacterium | reverse complement strand
AGAAGGCCAGGTCGACCAAGGCAATGCCCAGCAGGATCACGTCCAGCAGCATGACCAGCCACACCAGGGACGGCACCCACACCGCTCCCGCGGCCAGGGCGAGGGGCACGGACGACAGCGCGACGAGTCGGCGAGTGGGGATCAACCCATTGCCTCCGCTGGCATGGTGAAGCTCAAGCCCGCTCGCCTCCGGGCACGGGTACGTCGGCCAGCACGTTGAGTACGACATCATCGGCCGAGATGCCTTCGAGCTCGGCGTCCGGCTGCAGCAGGAATCGATGTCGCAGCACCGCCGGCGCCAGCTCCTTGACGTCGTCTGGAACCACGAAGGACCGACCTGCAGACATGGCCAACACCTGACTGCACAGCAGCAGGGCGATGCTGGCTCGGGGTGAGGCGCCGAGGTCTACGCTGTGGTGCGACCGTGTGCGGCCGACAACCTTTGCGATGTACTCCAGGATGTCCTGGTCCACCCGCACCCGCCGGCACTGGGCAGACAGCCTCGAAATGCCGGCCGCATCCACCACGCTCTTCAGCCCGACAGCGTCGAGGTCCGACGCGTCGAATCCCTCGAGATAGTGCTCGAGCAAGGTCACTTCGATGGTCTCGGCAGGGTGATCGAGCAACAGCTTCAGCAGGAATCGGTCGAGCTGAGCTTCGGGCAGCGGGTAGGTGCCTTCGCTCTCGATGGGGTTCTGGGTCGCCAGGGTGAAGAAGGTGCTGGGCAATGGCCTGGTCTGGCCGTCGATGGTGACCTGACGGTCTCCCATCGCCTCGAGCAGCGCCGCTTGAGTCTTGGCCGGCGCTCGGTTGATCTCGTCGGCCAGCAAAATCTCGGTGAACACCGGACCGGCATGGAACACGAACTGATTCTCGGCCTGGTTGTAGATGTTGCCGCCGGTCACGTCGCTGGGCATGAGGTCGGGGGTGAACTGGATGCGCTTGAAGCTGACGCCCAAGGCGCGCGACAGCGTGCGGGCCAGCAGTGTCTTGCCGATGCCGGGGGGGCCCTCGAGCAGCACATGGCCACGTGCGAACAACGCCACCAAGGCCATGCGAATGATGTCCTCTTGGCCCAGCAGCACCCGTCCGATCTCGGCCTCAATGGCCGCAAAGGTGCCGCTGAACTGCTGCACCTCGTCATCGGTCAGCGCGGCTCCTGCGTCTGTTTTGACGTCACTCTCCACAATTCCTCCATCAACTTCAGGTTCTGGGGGCTGTTCGGACCGGTGTGGTCCGCGGCAGCCGCCTCGATGCGATCGGCGAAGCCATGGGCCTCGCTTTGAGATGAGCCGTTGCGAACGGCGGCGGCGATGAGTCCGGAACGTCCGAGCCGCATCAGCCATAGGCTGGCATAGCGATTCATTGCGAATCGCGTCGCTCCGAGCCGGTGGTAGCGCCCGGCGAGTGCCAGCACATGTTCGGCGAACCGCTTTCGGCCCTCGTGTGGAGGGTCCTTCAGCGGGGCGAATGGCCAGCCCTTCCACAGGCTTCCGAGCACGAGCAGCAGCAGCAGCTGCAGGGTGAACGCCAGAATGTTGGCGTTGAACAAGCTCTCCATCGGGGTCGACGAGCCCGCCGACGACATGGTGGCGAGCTGGACGGTGGCGGGGCGGTCTTCGGGAAGGTCCCACCAGCCGTTGTTTGGACCCAAGCGAATCATGTTGCCTAGGAAGATTTCGTTGTCTGGCGAGACCAACGCGCCGTTCCATAGAAGGCGCTCGTCGGCGATGGCGATGACCGCTCCCTCGCCGATGCGCAGGTGCTGCACAATCGCAATCGAGCCCTCGGAGACCCACATGACATTGGGGCTGCGCTCCCAGCCCGCGCGCGGGCCATCGGGCCATGAAGGCGTTGGCGACCACGCCGTGACGGCCATGGCTCCGACCAGCGGCAGGGTCGACGAGGGCTCGGTCTGGACCCAGTCACCCAGCAGCGGGAACGCGTCAGTGCTGTTTCCCCCAACGACGAGAACGCCGCCAGTGCGTACCCAGTCGCTGAGCGCTGTCCAGTCGTCGTCGGTGGGGGTGACACCGGACAGGTCCAGAATCAACACATCGGTGTCGCCCATTTCCATGCTGTCCAGGCCGCGCAGTCGCCATGAGACTTCGTAGTCGTAGTCTGCGAGTAGATCGAACAAGCCCGCGTCGCCCTGGGGCCCGTAGCGGTAGGCGTTCCCGCTTGCGCCCAACAGCACGGCAAGCATGAGCACCGGAACGACCAGCGCCAGAATGCGTTCTGCGGCGGCAAGCACGGAGCGCGCCTCAGTATTGGCCTTGCTCTGACCTCCCCAGCGGTGCTCCTCGACCGCCTGCAGCACCTCGGTCAGCGGCTCGTGCAGCTCGGGAACGCGGCGCACCTGCCGCTGGTATTCATGGTCGGTGCGGGCTCGATGAAGACGAATGCGCCCAGCCTCGCCCAGAGCGCGCAGGGAAGCACCGCGGGCCAGCAGGATGGCCTCGCCATGACGGCCTTCGGACAGGGCGGTCTGTGCTTCGCCGAGCAAATCATTGCTGGGCAGGTCCGGCACGTCATCGAGCTGCACGATGGCGGCGCGCTTTCGCTTCTGGGCGACTGGCGTCGAGGCTGTTGTGGTCGATGCGGTGCCGACGTACTTCAGGACCAGTCGGATGATGACCAGCACGATGAGCGCCACGACCGCCGCGGTGCCCCATTTCGCCAAGGCCATCAGCCAGTCCCCGCCGGTCTGTGGTGGATCGCACGATGGCGGATCGATGTTCCAGTCCCGCCCGGCCAGCGGCTTCTCGGGTGGCGGGGCCAGTCCAGCGGGTGTGCCGCCGCCGCCACTCCCGTTGCAGCCCTGGCTGTCGGCCCCTGTGGCTTCGGGCGGGGCGCCGTTGCAGGTCCTCTCAAGTCCTGGACAGGACCCCTCGGCAAGCTGGTCCAGCAGCGGGCAGAACTCGACGGCTTGCTCTGCGTCGGCTCCCTCGACGTGACAGAAGCGGTAGGCCGGGTCTTCGAGAACCGGGGCCCAGGGTTCTTTGTCGATGTCGGCTGAGTCCGTGCCCGTATCGCCGCTGCACGCCAGCAGCGCCATGGTCATGGCCATCAGCATGAACAGTCGTCTCATGCTGCGGCCCCCAGTCCAGCGGCGCGCAGGGCCACCTGCAGGTCCCAGCCCTCGACGCGGGTCCGCACATCGACGTACAGCAGCAGACGGTAAACGGCGAATGTCGGCTGCGAGGCCAGCAGGCCAATCAGCAGGTACGGCGTGACGTAGCCATCCCAGACGGTGCCGAATGGCTGACCCAGCTGCAGCACCCAGGTGACCACCGTCTGTCCGGTCAACTCGCCGAGCAGCGCAAACCAGACCAGCAGGACCCCTCGAGCGAGGGCTCCGGCGAAGGCGATGCCCATATGAGCCTGTGCCAGACGAGCACTGCGGCGCAGGCAGCGCTGCAGGGGCACGCGCTCGAGCAGCGCTGTCTCTCCGAGGTAGAGCAGCCATGCGCCCACCAGCGGAGCGGCGATGCCACAGACCAGCGCACTGACCAGCCATCCCGCTCCAGCCAGGAACCAGGTGCCGATCAGGGTGGACTTGCGTTCCCACAGGTCGGCCAGCACCTCGCGACTCGTGACGTCTTCGGCGAACAAGAGTCGGCCGGTGACCACGGTGTACGGCGCCTGCAGGGGCGCGGCGAAGAGTGCCGGCAGGGCCAACAGGGCGACATGGCCGTCAAAGAACCAGCACAGCGGAAAGGTGATGAGGCAGATCGGGAACAGGCTCCACATCGAGACGCCGAGCAGGGGGCTCCACTGCTCGCGAACGAAGCGAACCGCCAAGTCAAAGACTTCGAAGGGGTCTCGCGGCCGCAACGCCAATCGGCAGAGGTTGGGGTTCATGGGCGCACCTGTCCCGCGCCGCCACGTCCACCAAACAGCCACCACACGACCACGATCACGCACTGAATGACGCCAAACGCGTACTTGACCGGCGGGGGCATTGGTCCGGCGGACCAGAATCCCTCGACGAGGGCCGCCACGAACAACATCGCGGAGGCGCCGATGACCAGCCGGTACAGGCTGGGACCGGCTTTCTGAAGCGAGCCGGCGCGAGTTCGGCCTTCGGTGACGACCAGGGCCCAGCCCATGCGAAGTCCACCGGCTCCCGCCAACACGATGCCGTTGAGCTCCCAGGCGCTGTGCCCGGACGTGAAGTTGAGCAGGTTGAGCCCGCGCCCTACCGCCGTGAGGTGGCCGGCGACAGTGCCCAGGACAAGCCCGTTGTAGACGAGGTAGAAGATCGACCCCAGCCCGGCAAAGAAACCCGTCGCAAAGCAGCGGAACGCGATGCCCACGTTGTTCCAGACATAAAAGCCGGCCATGGTCGCATCTTCGCCAGCGCCGCGGGTGGGGGCGGAGTTGCTGTACATCGACTCCATGCTCTGCAGCTGGCTCTCGGGCAGCACGGCCAGGGCGAAGTTGGTGTCCAAGAAGGCGCCCACCGCCCCGAGCAGCATGGGGCCATAGAACAGCAGCCCAGCCGCCAGTACGAACGCCCACTGTGTGCGGATTTCGCGAGGCACGTCACGGAAGACCAGCGCGATGAGGCCGCTGCCCGTGCGCGCCCTGCTGGCGTACAGAGCGTTGTGGGCGCGGCCGGCAAGCTGGTCGAGGTAGCGCTGCACATCATCGCCGAGCGACAGCG
>CAYYHT010000650.1:0-4678 GCA_964471355.1 uncultured Enterobacteriaceae bacterium | reverse complement strand
GCCCTCATCTGCGCCTGGGAAGAAGTCCCTCGCACCCGCCGGCAACATCCCCCAACCGCCGTATGCGTCGTCACCGGGCTCGCCCACCTCTTGGGCACTCTCTTCCAACAGTTCCATCTCAGGCGCGGGCTTCGGATCGGTCTGCGCGCGCACCGAGTTCTCGTCAGCGAGATGATATTGGGGGGGGGGACGCCGATTTATCGGCGGTCTCTTGCGGCGCCTGTTCCTTGGATTGGCCCTTGCTGACAGACGTATCCTTCACCTGTTCCCCCCATCTGCATGCCGGGGAGACGGCGCGCAGTACATTCAAAGGGTATCGCCGCTGAACCTACAGATCAAGGAGGCGTGGTCCCACCGGTCGATGCTTCAGGGGTCGGCCGTGCGGTACCCTCGCTGCATGTCTGGCAAGCGCATCACAGTTGGCGATTACATTTTCCTCGGCGGCGAGTCCCGTGAATCGATGATGCACGTGGGCGGCTTGATGTCGTTCTCGCCGCCGCCGGACGCCGGTCCGAACTTCCTGCGCGAGCTGGTCGAACAGGTCCACAACAACCCCAAGGTCGCCGCGCCTTGGAACCTCAAGCTCAAGAAACCCGACTCGCTGTCGAGCCCCCGTCAGCGCTGGATCACCACCGACGAGGTCGAGATCGACTACCACGTCCGGCGCTCGGGCCTGCCCTCTCCGGGCGGTGAGCGAGAGCTCGGTGTACTGGTCTCGCGCATGCACAGCGTGCAGATGGACTTCCACATGCCGCTGTGGGAGGTGAACATCATCGAGGGCCTGCAGGGAGGCCGCTTCGCCTGGTACACCAAGGTGCATCACTCGCTGGTCGACGGGTACACCGCGATGAAGATTCTGGCGCGCAGCCTGTCGACCGACCCCGATGAGCGCGACATGCCGCTGTTCATCCACAAGCCTCGCCCGGCGCGCACCACGACTCCCGGCGAGCCAGTGCCCACGCTGACGACGATGATGGAGATGGTCAAGGAGCAGATGACCGGCACCCCCAAGGTGCTGCGAGCCGTGGCCCGGCTGGGCAAGTCGCTGTCCGGCTATGACGCGCAGCTCGCCGCTCCGCTGCAGGCGCCCTACACCATCTTCAACCGGCGCATCAGCCGCAACCGCCGCTTTGCGACCCAGACCTATGAAATGAGCCGGCTCAAGTCCCTGGCCAAGGCATCGGGAGGCACGCTGAACGACGTGTCGATGGCCCTGTGCGGCGCCGCGCTTCGCAAGCTGCTGCTGGACCTGAACGCCCTGCCGGACAAGCCGCTGATTGCCATGCTGCCGGTGAACCTGCGTCCCAAGGATGATCCGGGCGGTGGCAATGCAGTCGGCGCCATCTTGGCGTCGCTCGCCACGCACATCGCCGACCCTGTCGACAGCCTGCAAGAGATCATCGCGTCGACGCGCAAGGCCAAGACCCAGCTCGAGGGCATGAGCCGCACGGCCATCTTTCAGTACTCTTCCTTCCTCCTCGCTCCACTGACCATGCAGATCGCGACGGGAATGGCGGGACGGGTTCGGCCGACCTTCAACGTGGTCATCTCGAACGTTCCGGGGCCGCCCGAGCCGCTGTACTTCAATGGCGCGCTCATGGAGGCGACCTACCCCCTGTCCATCAACCTGCATGGACTGGGGCTGAACATCACCCTCAACAGCTACGCCGGCAAGCTGAACTTTGGCTTCATCGGTTGCCGCGATGCCCTGCCTCACCTGCAGCGTCTGGCGGTCTATGCGGGCGAGGCCCTCGAAGAGCTCGAAGAGGCCCACGCCTAGGCGCAGCTAGCCCCGCAGCTTCCACCACCAGCCGGTGACCGTCGATATCCAGCCGCCGATTCCCGGTGGTGGGTAGGGCACAAAGGACCGCAGGTGGGTGATGCGGTCGCCCTGGGTCTCGAACAAGAAGACCTGCTCGAAGTCCAGCTTCATGCCGTTGTTCAGCACGTGATGGGTATCGACCTCGACGGCGCAGTGGGTGCCATCAACCCAGACCCGGTTCACGGTGAAGCCCATCTGCGAAAGGGTCCCTAGCCCCCAGGTCAGTCCGCGCTCGATGGCGGCCGTGCCCTTCATGGTGGGGATGGGGTAGTGCGGGTCGTAGATCACCGCGTCGTCGCTGAACATGGCAAGGGCGGCGGGCAGGTCCCGGGCCTCGAGCACGGTGAATAACTGCCGAATCAGGGCTTCGGGGTCAGTCTTCATTGGAGTCCAATACCTGGCGGACACGTATGGCCAGCTCGGTCACGGTGAACGGCTTGCGCAGAATCGGCGACAGCTTCGCGCCGTCGGGAAACTGCAGCAGCGCGTCGTCGGTGTAGCCAGACATCAGCAGGGTCTTGATGTCGGGTGTTGTTGTTCGCAAGTCGGCCAGCAGAGCCGGACCACTGATTCCGGGCATGATCACATCCGACAGCACCAGAGCGAAGCGCTCGCTGGTCTGCAGGGCATGCGCCGCTTGCTCGCCGTTCTCGGCCACGGTCACGGAGTAGCCGAGCTCCTGCAAGATGGTCTCGATCAGGCTGCGCACGCCCTCGTCGTCCTCGACGATCAGAATGCGCTCAGTGCCACCGGTGATGCGTACATTTTTGCGGCTGGTGAGGTGAGTGTCGGCCTCGGACATGGCGTTGTGCGGCAGGTAGACATCGATGGTGGTGCCTTCGCCGACGACGCTGTGCACCGAGACCGTGCCGTCGTTGCGCTGAACAATTCCGTGCACCGTCGACAGTCCCAGGCCCGTGCCGTCGCCTGGCCCCTTGGTCGTGAAGAAGGGCTCGAAGATGCGCTGCTGGGTCGCCAAGTCCATGCCCTGACCGCTGTCACGGACCGAGATCATCACGTACGGGCCGGGGCTGACCGGGTGGGTGGTGGTGAAGCTGTCGTCCAGCTTGACGTTGGTGGCCTGCAGTCGCAGCAATCCTCCGTCCGGCATGGCGTCGGTGGCGTTGACCAGCAGGTTCATGATGATCTGTTCGAGCTCGCTGGGGTCGATCCACGCCGTTCCCAGCTCGGGGGCTGCGTGGCACTGGAAGTCGACGTTGTCGCGGACCAGGCGACGGAACATCGACTCCATGCGGTCGATGACGGCTTCGACATTGACCGGTTGGGGCTGCGTCACATCTTTGTGGCTGAAGGCCAGCAGCTGCGCGACCAGGTGTTTGCCTCGCTCGCCGGCCGCAATCATCTTCATCAGATGCGGCCAGTTGTGGTTCACATCGGTCAGGTCCTGGGCGACCATCCAGCCAAAGCCCAGAATGACCGCCAGGATGTTGTTGAAGTCGTGGGCGATGCCTCCGGCGAGACGGCCCACGGCCTCCATCTTCTGGGCGTGGCGGTACTGCTCCTCGAGCTGCTTGGTCTCGGTGATGTCGAAGATGACGCCCAGCACGAACAAGGGGGTGCCATCTTCGCTGCGAGCGGTGAAGGCGTGGTTCAGCATCCACACCACCTGCCCATCCCGGTGAATCATGCGGTAGGTGGCTTTGACGCTGCGGTGACCGGAGTCGGCATACTCCTGCTGTTCGCGGGCCACGCGCTCCCGGTCGTCGGGATGCATATTGTCCTTGAAGAAGTTGGGATTGCTGGTGGCTTCGTCGGGCTCGAAGCCCAGAATGTCGCGAATCTGGGGACTCATGAACGAGGCGTGGCCGACCTGGTCCAGCTCACGGTAATAGGTGACTGCGGGAATCTGCTCGACCAGGGTTCGGTAGCGAAGCTCGCTGGTCCGGCGCTGCATCTCGATGCGCTGCTTCTCAAAGACCGCGCACAGGTGGCGAGCCAGCAGTGTCAGCAGCGTCGTCTGCTGGGCGTCGAGCTCGACCGGCCTGCTGTGCATGACCGCGACCCAGCAGCCGATGTCTTCGGCCGCAATGCTCACCGCATGGACTCTGGCGAACGGACGGTCAGTGGGCAGTCCGAGCGCCGAGGGCTCGAGGTCGCTGTGGCTGGCCTGACCGCCATGCTGTATCTGCTGTTGGACCCATGGGGGGCATGCGCTGGGGGCGTGCGAACCCAGGCCGCTTGTGCCGCAGAAGTGGTCTTGGGCGGGGTCGTCGCCGTTGACCAGCCAGATGGCAGCCCGCTCGGCGTCGGCGAGTGCTGCGGCCGTGTGGGCTGCAAGCTCACACAGCTGGGCCGCCGTCCCTGCGCTGCGAGCGTTCACCATGAACCCATCGAGGATCTGCAATTGTGACGTTGCGCCGGTCATTCAGCACGTTGTAGCGCGCTTTGATGTAGTCTGCCGGTCCCCTCGGAGTTGTGCCCATGACCGTCTCTTCCGCACAGGCCGCCCGCCACTATGAGGACAACCAGCGCAAGGCGTTGGAGGTCATCGGCTGGTACACCGATCTCGCTGACAAGGTCGAGGGTCAGATCGCCGAGGTCGACGCGTTGATTCCGGCAGCGGCGCTCACGCTGGCCCGGGCCTATCTGCCCGACCTGAGCGAGAGTGCCCTCGAGAAGCTCTCTGCCTTGACCGGCTTTCAAGGGCTGAAGCGACGGGACCCGCGCGCGGCCATGGCCCGCGAGACCGGCATGCTGGCCAAGCGCATCGCCCGCATCACCGCCGACGAGCGGTACACACGCCGGGAGTATTTGGTCGGCACGCACGGACACCTGACCCTTGCCCTGGCCGAGGCCAAGTCCATGCTCGATCCGTGGGAGGCGGAATGCCTGACC
>CAYYHT010000649.1:0-4689 GCA_964471355.1 uncultured Enterobacteriaceae bacterium | reverse complement strand
CTTGGCGCAGCCCGCATCAAAAGACCCTTCGGGCCTTTTTCAACGGCCTGCTAAAGCTACTCGGTGGTGAACGTCACCGAAGCCGTCACGGGCGGCTCGAGGGCGTCGCCATCGTGGAAGAACAGCTCTGCCGACAAGGTGTGCTCACCCGCTGCCACAGCGGTGAAGCTGCCCGTGGTGACCTCGAGCTGTTGACCGTCCGAGTCGAGCTCGACCCACAGGTAGCCACTCGGCGTGCCCTCGACGTCGTGCGCCCGAGCCGTGGGCACCCACATGAGCATGGGCATGGGCAGCGGTGCGCGCAAGGACGCGGCCTCCTCCTCCTCTCCCAAGACGAAGTGGTCGACCAGCAGTGAAAAGCTGACCTCGTCCCCCGAGATAGACTCGTCCACCGCCGGTGCCAGAAAGGTCAGCTCGGGCGGTTCCAGTTGCGGTCCGCATGCAATTGCGAGCATAAGAAGCACCAGCCACCTCCAGGGAGATCATGCACCGACTCATTGCCATTTCCACAGTGTTTCTGATCGCCTGCTCTCCAGCCCCCACGCTGGTCCTCACCGCACCGGTCGACGGAGCCACCGTCTGTGGGACACCGCTGTTCATCGACGTGGACCTCACCAACTACAAGCTGATCGAGTTCGCCGACACCGAAGTGGTGGCCGGCGAGGGACATATCGACATCAAGCTCAACGGCCAGAACCGCTGGATGACTTTCGATCCGCCTGCCGAGATTCCCCAGAACGATGACGGCGTGTACCTGGTCGAGGTGTACTTGGTGGACGCGACCCACCTGCCCATCGAGCCCAACGTCACCGACTCCGCGACCATCACGATCGACAACGGACTTTGCGACTGAAGCGGGTCGGGCAGAGCCATCAGCGATACAGGCGCTCCATGTCCAAGCCACCTGTCGCACGCATCGAAGAAGTCACCACAACACTGCACGGGCAGACGCTCGTCGACCCCTATGCATGGCTCAAAGACACGACGCGCAAGGACCCCGAGATGTTGGCCCACCTGGGCGCCGAGAACGACTTCTGCAAGCAGTCCATGGCCCACCTCGAGGACTTTCAGAAAGAGCTCTTTGACGAGATGCTCGGTCGTATTCAAGAAGACGACTCGTCGGTTCCCAGCCGCAAAGGCAACTTTTGGTACTACAGCCGCACCGTTGTTGGCAAGCAGTACAGCATCTGGTGCCGCAAAGAGGGCTCGCTCGACGCCGACGAGCAGGTGCTGCTCGACGAAAACGCGCTGGCGGACGGCCACGACTTCTTCAAGCTGGGCGCCTTTGCCGTCAGCCCCGATCACTCCCTGCTGGCCTATGCGACCGACACCGACGGATCCGAGCGCTTCGTGCTCCGGTTCCGCGACCTGGCCACGGGCCAAGACCTGCCAGACGTCATCGACAACCTCAAGCCCAGCATCGAGTGGGCCAACGACAACCAGACGCTGTTCTATGTGGTGTCCGACGAAGCGGACCGCCCCTACCGGCTGTTCCGGCACCTGCTGGGCACCGAAAAATCCCAGGACGTGCTGGTTCACGACGAGTCGGACGAGCGCTTCTATCTGAGCATCGACAAGACCCGGGACGAGCGCTTCCTGCTGCTCGAGCTCGGCTCTTCGGTCACCAGCGAGGTCTCGGTGCTCGACGCCGGTGACCCCACCGGAAGCTTCAGGGTCATCCACCCGCGCCAACAGGACATGGAGTACGACGTCGCTCACCACGGCGGCCATTTCTATATCCGCACCAACGACCAGGCCGTGAACTTCAAGCTGGTCCGCACCCCCACGGACAATCCCGGCAAGGCCAACTGGCAAGAGGTCATCCCCCACCGGCCGGCGGTCTACCTGACCGGCGTGCGGGCATTTGCCGATCACCTGGTCATCAGCGAACGCGACAACGGCCTGCAGCAGCTGCGAATTCGCAAGCTGTCGACCGGAGACGAGCACTACATTGAGTTTCCCGAGCCGACCTACAGCGTGTCTGGCGGCAGCAATCCCGAGTTCGACACCACGACATTCCGCTTCGGCTACACCAGCCCCAAGTCGCCACCATCTGTGTTCGACTACGAGCTTGAGACCCGCGAGCGCACCCTGCGCAAGGAACAGCCGGTGCTCGGCGGCTACGACAAGAGCAACTACACCGTCGAGCGGGTCTGGGCGACGGCCGACGACGGCACCAAGGTGCCCATCAGCCTCGTGTACCGCAACGACCTGCCAAAGGACGGCAGCCGCCCCTTCTGGCTCACAGGCTACGGCTCGTACGGCATGTCCTACCCCGCACGCTTCTCGTCGACGCGCATCTCGCTGTTGGACCGCGGATTTGCAGTGGGGGTCGCGCACATTCGCGGTGGTGGCGACATGGGCCGGCAGTGGTACGAAAACGGCAAGTACCTGAACAAGAAGAACACCTTCTCGGACTTCATCGCGGCCGCCGATCACCTGTGCGGCGAGTCGGGCTTCACCAGCCACGACAAGCTCGTCATCAGCGGTGGCAGCGCCGGCGGCTTGCTCATGGGGGCTGTGCTCAACGCGCGTCCCGACGTCTGCCGGGTCGCCGTCGCGAACGTTCCCTTTGTCGACCTCATCAACACGATGCTCGACGAGACACTGCCGCTGACCGTCGTCGAGTGGGAGGAGTGGGGCAACCCCAAGGACGACAAGTACTTCGACTACATGCTCTCGTACTCGCCCTATGACAATGTGCGCGCCGCGGACTACCCCGCGATGCTCATCACCGGCGGCCTGAACGACCCCCGGGTCGGGTACTGGGAGCCCGCCAAGTGGGTCGCCAAGCTTCGCGCCCAAAAGACCAGCGACACCCCCTTGCTGCTCAAGACCGAGATGGGGGCCGGCCACGGAGGCAAGTCCGGACGCTACGGCGTGCTCGAAGACGTCGCGCTCGAGTTCGCCTTTGCCCTCGATGTCCTGGGGCTCGTGAAGTGATCAACCCGCGCCACGGCCACGTCGACGCGATTTTCGCCAGCATCTTCCTGTTCACACTCGGGGGGTTGTTGTGGCCCACCTTCTTTGCCAATCCACTGCGCGCAGGCCTGGTTGGAGTGACCTGCTTTTCGTGCACCGGTGACGAAGGTTGGAAGGAGCGCCTCTGGTGGGTGACGGTGATCGCCTTTTCCGCACTCTGGTTGTTTGGTTCGCGCTGCTGGTCCACCGGCGTGGCCGTGCCCTCCATGCTTGACCACACCCTGTTCTGCACGCTGCTGATCGCCATGTCCGTCTGGGCATTGCGGCACCCCCTCCCCACCACGGCTCGCGCAGAGTAGACTGCGCGACCGACCCTCGGAGTCCTCATGGCTGTAGCGCCACGCGCGCTCAAATTTCGCACCCTAGGTGCCCCGTTCGCGCTCCGCAGCATGCAACAGCTGCAGTTCACGATCGAGAAGCTCACGCTGCGGTCGGCCCGTCGTGGACCGATGCTGATCGAGCTGTACGTGCCCGAATCTGGCTGGCTCAGGATGGGCCTGGGCCTTGGAAAGAGTGTGCTCTCTTACCGACCATCCGAGGCGGCAGCCAAGGGCAAAAACGGCAAGAAGCACTCGGTGTCACTGGCCAGGAACGGTGGCAGCGACGACGTCGTCTACTGGGAGTGGTGCGAGAACCGACATGGCTACGAGCGCCGCAATCTGATCGACACGCGCGAGGCGATTGGCGCGTTTGAAGAATTCTTCAAGACCGGCGAGCTGACCGCCGACATCAAGTGGGAAGTCTTCAAGCCCGGCGACGTCTAGCAGGCCGTCGAACTCAGTGGCAGTGCGCGTAGGTGACTGAACCCTCGACCGCAAAGATGCCCTTGCCACAGCTGACCTGGGCCGTGCCGCTGACGTTCGGAATGCCATCGACCTCGGTGCCGTCCGGGCTGTGGGTCATGGCGCCGCAGTCGGTCAGTTCGTAGCCGGTCGCTTTCGAGCGGGTGATGACAAAGCCATTGGTGGACTCCCCGTCGCCGGGTAGCAGCCGCAGCTTCACCCCGGTCTTGGAGTCCTCAAGATGGATTCCCACAAAGGCAAAGCCGTTGCCGTTGTGGCAGACGTCGGGCTCGAATGCCTGGCCGCCGACGATCAACGAGGCATCGATCTCGGTCGGGGGAGCGGGCGTTCCGCCACAGGCCAATGCGAGCACCACACTCATTCCAAACACCCAGCGCATGCGCTCGCTCCAGCAATGCGCCATCATAGGCGCGATGTTGCTGGCCCTGCCCCTGCTATTGATTGCCTGCACAGGCCCAGAGGAACCCGGCTGTGCGGTCACCCAAGAACCAGTCCTTCTGCTGGGAGATGCCACCGGCGACGACTTTATCGGGCTGTCGGGCGACATCGAAGTCTCGGTGGCCCCCCAAGGCGGCTACGGACTGCAGGCCCGGGTGATGACCACCGGACTCATCTCGGACGCGAACGTGTCGGTCTCCCTCGAGACGCGCATCGACGACACGGTGCACGCGTCATTCGACAACACCACGCGCCTGTTCTGCGACGTCGCCAGCCAGACCGGCCGGATTTGGGGAATCGCGTTCCCGTTGGACGGCGACCTCGACACCTTGAGCTTGCTTGACGGCTATGAATTGGGCCTGTTTCTGACCATGGTCGACGAAGCAGGCACCACTGCGACCGGGAACTCGGTGGTGACACTCGTTGTCCCCGACTAAGTGCCACCGATGAGATCGATTGCCCTGTT
>CAYYHT010000648.1:0-4689 GCA_964471355.1 uncultured Enterobacteriaceae bacterium | reverse complement strand
GTACGTGACGTACTCACCACAGTCGGCATCATCGGCGCTCAATCCGGGCCGCACAGTCGGCAGGCAGCTCGAGATGGCTGTGGCTCGGCGCGACAGTCCGCCCAAAGACGCAAAGTCGATCGGTGCGGCGATCAAGGACGTGCTAGACGAAGTGGGCCTGCCCAGTCGAGCAGCGCGGGCGTTGGTCGGCGAGCTCTCGGGCGGACAAGCCCAGCGTGCAGCCCTGGCGATCGCCATTGCACCCAATCCCAAGATCATGATCGCAGACGAGCCCGAGACCGGTCTCGATCCGGTCCTTCGTCGTGTCGTGACCGAACTGATGATCGACGTGGCTCGCAACCACAATGTCGGCCTGGTTCTGATCACGCACAACAAAGACACTGTCGATCGCATCGCCGACGACATGGTCATCATCGGACCCGATCCCTGGGCGAAGTACCGCTAATGGCTGACGCAATCCCGAAAGATGACAGCGAGATCATCGCGACCACGCGACCGGTCTTCCGCGAGGCGGGTGACACGCCCGTCATCGACTTCAAGAACGTAAGCAAGACGTTTAAGTTGCCAGGGACGTGGCCTTGGGACCCGGTCCGCGACATTCATGCGGTCATCGATACCTCCTTCACGGTCGCCCAAGGCGAGGTGGTCGCATTGGTCGGACAGTCGGGTTCCGGCAAGACGACGGTGTCTCGCTGCGTGTTGGGCCTCGAAGAAATCACGTCAGGTGAGGTCCTCATCGAGGGCCACGCTTGGCACAATCTGTCCGAGCGTGAGCGTCGGGCTCTGCGCGTGAAATACCAGTACATTCCACAGGATGCTCTGTCCGCGCTCGATCCCCAGCAGACAGCACTCGAGACAGTGACCGAGTCGTTGAAAGTGCTTCTGGGACTGACCTACGACCAGGCGCACGAAAAGGCCAAGGCAATGCTGACGGACCTTGGTCTGGGGGCGCGTTTTGGCGCGTTGCCCCGCGAGATGTCCGGCGGAGAACAGCGACGGGTGACGCTCGCTCGTGTTCTGGCGCTCGAGCCTGCGCTCATTGTTGCTGACGAGCCGACGTCGGGTCTCGATGCGGACCGCCAGGAACAGGTCCTCGAGGACATGATCAACAATCTTCCAGAACGTGCGGGCTGCCTGTTCATCACGCACGATATGGCCCAAGCACGCAACTGGTGCCATCGGGCCCTCGTAATGCTTGAAGGGGCGGTCGTAGAAGAGCTAATCTTCCCGAAAGACGAGCCCCAGCACCCCTACTCTCGGATGCTGTTCGATCCGTGGGGGGTCGATGACCTCTCACTGTCGACCACGACCTAAGGAGCAGAAGATGAAATTGCGCTGCCTCCCACTCTTGATGGTCCTCGCTGGTGCGGTCACTCTGGGCTCTGTGGTTCCGACCACCGCGATGGCTCAGTCTGCCGAAGCCCGCCGCTTCATGGACAACATCAAGAACCTGTCCGAGAAGAATGCCTGGACAGGCGTCGAGCGAAACTATGACGGGTTGCTCGAGCTGGGTGAGCCGATTCCGGCCAACATCCACATGCTCGGTGCGCTTGCCGCATCGACCCAGGGCAAGGCCCTTGAATGGCTCGAGAGGCTCGAGCGTGCGCAAGCGGCCGAGGCGAACCCCGAAGTCGAACAGAACATCACGTCGATCAAAGCCGGCTACGGGCGAGTCCGCATCAAGGGCAAGCCCGCCTGGCACCCCAAGCTCTCCATTCAGATGATGCCCTTTGCCCCCGACCAACGACGTTCTGTCGAGTACGCACAGGGACACTTCGAAGGCTCTGGTGGCTTTGTGGGCATGCTTCCCGCCGGCAAGTACTGCTTTGGCACCCAAGTGTTCGATGTCGCCGGTGGCACCGAGGACTGGGTTGAGCTCAAGGTCAGCGGCAAAGATCTCGGTGATTGCGCTGGCTGGGGCGACGGCTCTGCTCCGCCCGCTGGTGGCGGCGACAGCGACGCGGTTGCCGACGGTGGCGATAAACCGCCCAAGGGCGAAAAGCCTCCAAAGGGCGAAAAGCCTCCAAAGGGCGAGAAGCCTCCGCGTCCCGAGGGCGCTGACACCGGTGTTTTGTACGCTGGACCGATCTTCACTCTGGGTGGCAGCTTCCTGAGCTCGGGCGCTCCTGCCTGCCGCGACGAGGACGCCAAGACCACCGAATTCTGCGCAGTCGGCCCGAACGTGGACTACCAGAACGTGCCGGACGAGTACACGATCGCCGCTCCGGACGACATTGGTGGTGCCGGAATCGCAATCACAGCAGGTGGCGAGGTTGGCCTCAGCTACGCATTTGGTGTGGGCGCCGCATTGACCTACAACGGTCTGTACGGCAACGACAGCGTCAATGATTTCGATGGCTGGATGATGGGTGTGTTTCGGACCAAGGTCGGTCCAGGCGACATCCGCATTGCAGCGGGCCCCACTTATGGCTTCATCAGTGGGACCGGCCAAGGCATCCCTTTCTGGGTTCGCCAAGGTCAGACTCAAGAGCAGTACGACAACCGAGACATCATCGTCTGGGAGGGCTCAGCCTTCGCAGCGGGTGCCCGATTGAGTGCTGGTTACGCTTTTTTGGACTTGAATTCGCTTCAAGGGGTTGTTGAATTGGGTGGGTCGGTCAAGACCGACAACACCCGAGGCTGGATTACAGCCGCCGCGCGCATCGGAATCGTTCCGAAGGTGCCGCGCTATGAGGGTGATTGACCTCACTACCCTATGCGGATTTCTATTGAAGGATCGGGAGACCTCTGATGAGCTTTGACATGCGCTCGCTTCGAATTGCTGCTGTAGCAGGTGTGGCCGCCCTATTGGCACCCCTTGCCGCCAGTGCTGGTGAAGTGCGATACAACGGTGAAGGCCATGCCTACCACCCAATGTGGTCCCTGGATGGACGGTTTGTGGCCTTTGAGGTCAACCGCTATGCGGGCGACATCGAGCTGTTCTTCGCTGAAGTGAAGGGCGACATCTCGCAGGATGCCAAGAAAGTCTCGCTGCCCGGTGGCGGCTCTGGCTTCGGTTCCTCTGGACAGGTCGTTGTGAACCCGAGCTGGCACCCGCAAGGGATTGCCGTGTTCGAGGGCAGCAACCAGGGTGGCGAATACCGCCTGTACTTTGCTCAGCCCGGTGGTGCTTCGGCCGCAGAGATGCTGCCCACTTCCCTCGCTCCCGGCAACCTGACCTTTCCCGCGATCTCGCCGGACGGCAACATGTTGGCGTACGTCTCTGCCGAGACCGGCAACGGTGACATTCGCTCGTGGAACCGCGCCACCAACAAGGTGACGCAGCTCACGAGTACGAGTGAATCCGAGATGTTCCCCATGTACAACAAGGACGGCGAACGGATTCTCTTCACCCGAAAGAAGAACAACACCGAAGACGTCTTTGAGCTCGTTGGTGGCACCGAGACGCAACTTGCTGGTGGAAACGGGGACCAGACCCGGCCCGCGTACGCGGCGAACGATGCCATCGTGTTCTTCGATTCCGGACGTGGAGAAGGCAAGGCCTGGGATCTCGGCGCAATTGTGGGCGGCACCAAAAAGGAGCTCGCTAAGGGCGTTCGCCTCCCGCTGCGTGCCCGGCCGGCCCTTTCCCCGGATGGGAAGTGGGTGGCCTACGGCTTTGACGACCCGACCAAGAACACGTACATCGAAGTCCAAGCTGTCGATGGCTCAAAGAAGGTCCAGGTGAAGACCAAGTTCACGGCCTGTGGCGAGCCAGCGCTCACCGAACAGAATGGTCGCATCATCATCGCATTCACGGCGTTGCCCGCGAGCGACTCGGACTGGCGCTTCCTGTACGTCCAGGACATCACGGACATGCTCTAGACCGGGGCTCGGGTGGCGCTGTTCATCACTATTGCCCTCGTCTTGGGGTCAGCCGCTGTAGCCAATCCAGTCGCTGGCCCGGCAGACGGCCACGCCTTTACGCCAACCTGGTCACCAGACGGCAAATATTTGGCGTTTGAACTGAACAAGCAGACCAAAGAGGTCGACTTGTTCTTCTTGCCTGTAGATGGCGTGCAAGACGGCGATGCTGGCAAGGTCCGCCTGCCGGGACAGGCCGGCTGTAGCTTCTCGTCCTGTGACGCGGTCGCCATGAACACCACCTGGCATCCCAGCAACGGCATGGCGGTGTTTGAAGCCTCCAACTCCGGCGGCGACTACCGTTTGTACTTTGCCAAGCCATCGGGCGGCGAAGCTGGTGAGATGATCGGCTCGGCCTTGTCTCCCGGCAACCTGACCTTTCCGCAAGTCTCGCAGAACGGTCGCTGGCTCCTGTTCATCACGAGCAACACCGGTCGGGGTGACATCGCCACTTGGAGTCCCGACACGGGCAAGGTCGCCCAGCTGACGTCGACTGCCGACTCCGAGGCGTTTCCGCACTTTGATCGCTTGGCCGAGCGGGTGGTGTTCAGCCGCACGCACGAAGACACGCAGGATTTGTTCGAGCTGACCGTTGGGGGTGGCGAGGCCACTCTGCTGGCGGGGGGCGCAGGGGACCAGACGCGTCCCGTGTACGCCGATGGCGGGCGGGTGGTCTACTTCACTTCAGAGCGTGGCGTGGGCATCTGGGATGTGGAAGCCGTGGTCGACGGCAAGGAAACGACTCTGGCATCGAACGTGCGTTTGCCGCTCCGGCAACGCCCTGCGGTGACGGCAGACGGAAAGTGGGTGGCCTACGGGTTTGAC
>CAYYHT010000647.1:0-4705 GCA_964471355.1 uncultured Enterobacteriaceae bacterium | reverse complement strand
TTCTCGATGGCCGGACTCGGCGACGTCAATGGCGATGATGCCGACGACATGGCGACCGGGGCTCCATCAGCCCGCAATCCCGTCAATGGCGAGTTTACCGGCGTCGTCTATGTGTTTCAGGGCATCGTCGAAGGCACGAAGCTGACCGACGGCGCGGACTACCGGATTCTCGGAGCCGCGCAGGACGACTACTTCGGCTACACCATGACCAGCGCAGACAGTGATGGGGATGGCGCCCGGGATCTGCTGATCGGGGCGGTCAACGCCCGCGCCACGGCGGGCGCGGCCTACTTGTTCGAGGGTCCGATCAACTCCGCGATGGACACCACCGACGCGGTTGCAACGTTCGTGGGTACTGGCAACATTCCGCTTGCTGGATCCTCTCTAGCACTCGGTGATTTCAATGGCGACGGTGAAGAAGACGCGGTTGTCGGTACCTTCGACTATGAAGGCACGGACGGGGGCGAGGCATTCTTGGTCTGGGGTCCCATGTCCGGCGAGATCAACCTGGGCAATGACACCGGGCTGGCCTTCATCGGAGAGACGCCTCAGGCTGCCGCGGGCGTCGCGCTGTGGGACGCAGGCGACATTGACGGTGACGGCCAGAGCGATTTTGCGATCTCCGACGCCTTCTACGGAGGAGGGCTGTCTCGAACCTATGTGTTCACCGACCTGCCCGCCGATGGCGACGTCTTCTTGGCCGATGCGGACACCCTGCTGACCGGCGACAGTTCACAGGGACTCGGCATTCGAGGCACCTCTGGGGACTACGACGGGGACGGCGTCGACGACGTGGCCTTGTCCTTTCCCTTCCACGAGACCGGGCAGCTCTGCGCGGCGGGCGATGGGTCGGACAGACCCTGCGCTCTGGGTCTTGTGCGCGTGATCGATGGCAGCTCCCTGGCCGCCGGCGGCGTTGTGGGCATGGACCTCAATACCCAAGTCGAGATCGTCGGCCAGAACGCACCGTTGATTGCCAACGACCTGCATCTGGGCATGTCCCTCAGCTTGAGCGGGGACTCGGATGGAGACGGCAAGAACGAGCTGATGATCGGCTCGCCGACCTTCAGCGTTTGGGCGCTGATTCCGTTCCGCAACTTGGGAGCCGTACACGTCTACCCAGGCGGAACCACGGGCAGCCACAACTCGCTGTCCACCAACGCGCTCCATGTGGGCGGAGACCAGATCGATGGCCAGTTCGGGCACTCGGTGGTCAGCGTGGGCGACCTAAACCGCGACGGCATGGACGATACAGCTGCGGGGCAGCCATTCTTTGACCTGGACACAACGGGCGTGGGCCACCTCGACCGAAACGGCCATGGGCGCACCGGTATCTTCTATGGTTTGTACAACGAGTAGCGGACAACTCATGTTGTGCGCCGGCTGTCGCTCGCCCGGTTAGGCACCTGACATGGGGCAGAAGGGAGGCCGTTTCTCGAGGCTGGCGCGCTTGACCAGTCTCACTAGCAGGGTGTCGGGGTCGTACCTCGGCGAAAAGGTGAAGTCCGTCTTCCGCGACCGCGATGCCGCCAAAGAGTCCATGGACAAGCTTCATGTGGGCAACGCCGAGGCGGTGGCTGACGCGCTCTCCCTCATGAAGGGTGCGGCCATGAAGCTGGGCCAGTCGATGGCCTTGGCCGCGGGTACGCTCGACCTGCCGCCCGAAGTCCAGCGCGTGCTCAGCAAGCTGAACAAAGACGCCGAGCCCATCCCCTTTGCCGAGATCAAAGCGACGGTCGAGCGAGAGATCGAGGGGCCGCTGTCGCAGAAATTCAAGGACTTCGACGAGGTCCCACTTGGCACCGCCAGCCTGGCCCAGGCGCACGTCGCTCACCTGCTCGACGGCACTGAAGTCGTGGTCAAGGTGCTGCACGATGGCATCGATGTCAGCGTCGAGACCGACGTCATGGCGCTCAAGGCGATTCTGATCGGCGGGCGCGTCATCCGGCGGCCCAAGGCCGAGCTCGACGAGATCTTCCAAGAGATTCAGGACCGGCTGATCGAAGAGCTCGACTACTACCAAGAAGCGGTGAACATCCAAGCGTTCGGCGAGCTGTACGGCGATGATCCCCGCATTCGCATCCCCAAGCTCTACCCCGAGTACTGCACCGACAGAGTGCTCACGATGGACCGGCTGCCGGGCGTCCATATTGACGAGTTCATCGAAAACGCCACCCCCGAGGCTCGCAACCGGGCCGGGGTGACCCTGGGCGAGATGTACTATGAGATGGCGTTCACCCATCGCATGCTGCACGCCGATCCGCACCCTGGAAACTACCTCTTCGAAGAAGACGGCCGCGTCGGTGTCATCGACTTTGGCTGCGTGAAGCGCTTCGATGAGTTCTGGATTGCCAACTACGCCCGGGCTGCGCTGGCGGCCCTCGATGGCGACCGCGACAAGATGCTTCAAGCTTGCAGAGACATCGGCGGGTGGACGGGCAACGACGAAAAGGCCGCCGATCTGCTGTGGCAGTTCTCAAACACGCTGTCTGCACCCTATCGAGCTGGCATGTACACCATCGGCTCGCACCACGACTCGACGATGGAGAAGCTGACGCCCATCATCAAAGAGATCATGCTCTACCCCGAGGTTCGTGCCCCCAAGCACATGATCATGCTGCATCGCTCCCTGGGCGGTCTGTACAGCATTGCTCGCAAGCTGAAGGTGACCGGTGACTGGGGTGCCATCCTGCGCAAGCACACCACCCATGCCATCGCAGTGGCCGAGGGCAACGCTAGCTAGGCGTTCCGATTCCTTGCACGATTGCGTCCATCAGCGCGTCAAGGCGCCCGCGGCTTGCAAGCCCGACTGGCATCGATCCCACGATCTCGACGCCTGTCGCATCGCCAGTCAGGGTCAGGAACAGAGGCAGCCCAGGCTGACCAGCCGGAATCCAAAACGAGCGCTGAGCCTTGAAACCCGGGACATTGAACCGCTCTGGCAGCTGGCGTCCAAGGTTGGAGATGGTCGCCGTTGTTCCGTAGCGGCTGGTCTGCTGGACGCCGGTCACCTTGCGACGCCCCGCCCAGGTCAGCAACCACAACGGCAGCCAGCGTACCGGTGCCACAGACAGGACGAACGCACCCTCAAGGTGCGCCGCCAACAAGCTGCGCAGCGCCCGATCTGTCGCGGCAATGGTGCGCTCGGGGGTCAGGCGGACGATGCCCGACAGGTTCGCCGTGCTCTGCAGGGACGGGTCGTGGCGGCGCATGTCCACGGACACGGCGACCCGGACCTCGCCTTGGCCGTGCTTGCGAGCCGCTGCAGCCAACGAGTGGGCGACGGCCGCCACGGGGCGCTTGACCTTGCCCTCGAATCGGCGCCGCGCCCACGTGGTGGCCGATTCAGTGCCCTCGCATTCTCCTGTCGGCGCTAGGCAGTCCTCGACGGGGCTGCTCTCTGCGGGCACCGGCAGGGCTCTGGCCAGCTCGAGGTCTGTGGGAGCCCCTGCGGTCGCAGATGGTGGTGACTCACCGCGAAGGCAAGCACACAGGGCATCGACGAATGCCAGGGTTCCTCGACCGTCCATGGCGGCGTGGTGGGTTCGCACAACCAGCCGTCCGTCGCCACACAGCACCTCGACGATGGGTCCGGTCCACACGTTCAGGGGTCTGGTGAGGAATGCAGCGCCAGGCTGCCCATCCCAAGGCTCGAGGGTGCAGACCGAGGGCAGGGGACCGTCCGTGTGCCAGCGCGTCCATCCGAGGCTGCCTGCAAGGCGGCCACGGCATCCGGGCACGGCCTTGACGATATCGGGCAATGCCGAGAGCACGGCCTCTGAGGTCACATGCCCCTGCCCCTCGATGACCAGCTGGTTTACGAAGGGAGGGGCAATGCGATCAGCGACGAGCCAGATGCGCTCGGCGCCAGACAGCAGTCGAGACTGGCTCAGCCGACGTCCTCGGCCTCGGTGGCCTCGGGCTCAGTCTTCTTTTTGCGAATGCGCTTGCGGCGTGGGGCGCGCGGCTTGGCCTCTGCAGCCTCTTCCGGGGCGTCCTCTGCGGCTTCGGCCGCTTCGGCCGGGGCGTCGTCATCCGCCTCCGCTGCGGGCTCTGGCGCTGCCTCTGGCTCCGGCTCTGCGGCCGGCGCATCGCTCTCGACGCTGAGTGCAGCGTCCAGATCAGACGAAATCGCCTCGGCTGCCTCGGGCGCCTTGACGGCTTCGGCGTTGGGCTCTTCGCCCACTTCCGAGGTCTCGTCCATGGACAACAGGGAGTCCAGATCGGCGTCCCCGTCCAGAGTGTCGCCCTCGAAGGCTTGGTCCAGCGGTGCGTCCAGCCACGCGAGAATCTCTTCGATTTGGCGCTTCTGCTCGGGATCGCCAAGCAGCAAGTCGGACAGCAATGCGACATCGGACAGGTCTGCGCCCTTGTCGCGCAGATTCGACAGGTACGAACCGACGAGCGCCATGTTCAGCTGGTTGGAGTCCTTGTTCAGCACGAACGGAGCGGACCCGGTGCGAATCGGAGTGCCGTCCTTGTGCATCAGGACTTGAGCGCGCATCAGTGCGGTGAAGATGCTGCGAATGGACCGTGCTGGCACATCGGGGTGGCTCTTGCGCATGCGGCGACGCACGTCTTCTTGGACGAACTGCACGTTGACCCGGCGCTTGCGCTTGGTCCGGTCGTTGGCGACCTGTTCAAAGGACTCCAGCACCGCCAGACGGGTGGGCGTCGCGAGGGGGTCGATGCCGTCGATCGCCAG
>CAYYHT010000646.1:0-4708 GCA_964471355.1 uncultured Enterobacteriaceae bacterium | reverse complement strand
CTTCGGCCTTTCGGGTCGCTCGGGCCGAGCCGGTGCACCGAGAAGCTGCCGCGCCGAGCGAGCTTTGTCGCCCTTGCCGTGCCGGACATGCAGTAGTTCTGCGCGCGCATCGATGTCACCGACCTGAAGCGCCCGCGCTTCGGAGATCCGCAGTCCGGTGGCATACATCAGGGCGAAAAGCGTTCGGTCGAAGGGCAGGACGGCGGCGTCGAGCAGCGCTCGGACCTCGTCACGGGTGAGCGCAGGACCCGGATTCCACCGAGGAACTCGAGTTCTTGGCACGGCCGCCATCACCTCGGGACGCTCGAGCGTGACGTCGAAAAGGAACTTCAGCGCGGACCGGTAGACCCCGAGCGTCGCGGGCTTGCGCCCATTTTGATGCAGGTTGAGCAGGAAGGCTCGAACCTCTTCCGCGCCCAGCTTTGCAGGAGACTCACCGTGGAACTCAGCGAACAGACGTGCCGTGGCGATATATTGCCCTTGAGTTCGCTCGGAGAGCCCCCGCAACTGCAGGTCGGCCAACATCTTCGCGCGCAATCCAGTCATCACATTCTCTCATTGGGGCCGGGTTTGATAGGCGTGGCCCCGATGGGAGATGTCTTGCTGTGCAGTCAGTCCGCATTGGTCAGACAGACTCTTGCCATGCGCCGCGGATCAGCTGGAACGGATCGCATCCAGCAACACGTCTCAACCCCCGACAGCTACCGCGCAGCGGTTCCGTTCAACGCTCCAACGTTGGCTTGCCGGCGGATCCAGCTAGCGTAGGCCGAAGGCCGTAAACCTCAGTCCGTGCCGGTCAAGCCACACGAACCGTTAGCCGAGGGCGCTTGAAGGAGAACGGGTGTGTTTCGCCCCTCGAATAGCCTCTCGCCTACGATTGCCGGGGCCGAGCTGAGGGTTCGTCGTGTTCAGGCGGTCGCCCGACGTCGGGGATGGCTTGCTCCGAGAGCAGTCCGATTCGACCCGCCGGTGTTGGTTCGGTCGAGCCCGTCCGGCCTGCCTGCTCGTTCCGCCGAGTCTGCCAACGATCTGAGGAGCCTTGCGTCGCTGCCCATTTCAGCGTTCGCCAGCACAGTCGTGGCGTTCGCCGTGAGCAGTCCCATCCGGCCGGTTGATGGCGTGTTGGTGGAGTCCGTCCGGCATGCCTGCCCGTTCCGCGGTGTCTGCCAACGTTCTGAGGAGCCTGGCGCCATGCCCTGGACAGACTCGCGGAGATCAAAGCAGCGTGCGGTCGGGGAGAACAGTCCGGGGCGGCCCGCTCGCGGCGGTTTGTCTCGAGCGGTCAGTCGTGAAGTTTGACCGTCCAGAGCTTGGTCGATTCGCCTCGCATCCCGTCGCTTGTCTCATTGCTGAGCAAGACCATGCCGCTCTGGATCTGCTGGACGCGGTGCGGGGAGGTCCACCAGCCAGCGTCGCCAATGATGTGCGACGCGACCAATGCGAAACTGTCGTCGACGCATTCGACGACTCGTTCTGAGTTCATCGACTGGGTCAGCTGACCGGGACACCGTGCATCGCCGACGTGGGTGACGGTCGACGCCGCCAAGTCCACCCAGTACAGCGCGCCGTCGTCCGTCCATCCGGCGAATTGGGCCCAGGGCAGATTGTCGTGTGCGCGGGCCTTGAGGGGCGGCGTTTCGATGAGCGCACCAGAGTCGAGAGAGAGCCATCGTGTGCGTGGTTCGAGCGGCTCCCCGTTTGGCAGCACGCGAGCACCGGCCACATGCTCACGTGGCGTGTAGCCTTCGGGCGCGGGAGCGCTCCAGAGGGTCTCTGGTGACCAGATGAACACCTTGCCGGTTTCCTGGCAAAACAGAATCGCGCGTTGGGGCTGTTGGGAGTAGGCGTCGAGCGTCGGCGAGGGGCAATCCACCGGCTCTAGCAGGGATTCGGTGACGTCCCGGCGCTCGAGAACAATGGAACCGTCGGCGAGCCCGAGCAGGACTACCCCATCGGCGAGGATGTGCTGACTCGTTGCGGCGGCGGGCCGTTCCGTGATGCATGTGGATTTGCCGTCCTCCGGCAACGAGAGCGAGACGCACCCGGTCGCGCCGGACCGCATCTTCTCGAAATCGAGGGCGATGTGGTCGGCGCCGCTGGCCGTTCCCATGGTCGGCGCAAATGGAACCACGTGGGACATGGGCACTGTCCGGTCATCGCCTGGGCGCCAGACTGCGGAGTAGCTGACGCCGCCATCGGTGCCGAACAGGTGGATGCGGGGTGCGGCGGGGTGCGGGAGCAGCTTGAGGTCCGTGTTGCTCGAAGTGCCGCTTGGGTACCGTGCCAACAGGTTGATCACCGAGCCGTCTTTGAGTGAAACGACCGCATCGACGTCGCGTCCGTCTTGCACCCATCCTGCTGGACCGAGGTTGAAGCGTCCGCCAAAAGGACCGAATACTGCGCCGGTGTCGAGCCGCACCGCAACAGACTTTCGGGCGGCCCATCCCGTCACGACGGATGGTTCGAGCAGCCATTCCTTGACGCGCATGGAGGGAGTCGCCACGGCCGTTCCGAGGTTGAGGTCACGTGCCGGGGCTACCGCTTGGACCAGCTCGGCGACTTTGGTCTCGATGGGCGCTTGGCGTTGCACAATCGGCTCGGGCGTGGTTTCGGGAGGTGCGCTTGGGTTGCCAGCGCAGCCGGCGAGAAGGAACAACAGCATGCAGGGACTCTAGTCGATGTTCCGGCACATGGGTTTCCGCTGACTGTCCGTCCCGCCAGCACGTTTCATTACGCTGGCGTCGAGGCGGATTTCTGCCCAGCTTCCGAATTGCCGGCTGAGACACGGTCGCCGATGAGCTCGCAGCGACAATCCCGGTCGCCTCCGCCCGCCGCGCTAACGCTCCAACGTTGGCTTGCCGGCGGATCCAGCTAGCGTAGGCCGAAGGCCGCATACCTCAGTTCGTGCCGGTCAAGCCATACGAACCGTTAGCCGAGGGCGCTTGAAGGAGAACGAGTGCGCATCGGCCTTGGAGCAGCTTCCGCCAGCCATGCCGGACGAAGCGACTCCGCCGGGAGCAGTCCGTTTCGGCCAGCGAGAGGCGGTGAGGTCGAGGGCAACCGCCGCCTTCGATCCGTTCCGTCGTGTCAGCCAACGTCCACAGAGACTTGCGCTTCGGCCTGTGAGTTTCTTTCGCCGTGGTCGTGGTCGCCGACTTCGATCCGTTCCGCCGTGTCAGCCAGTGTGATGCCGATGCGTGCCGCATGGGTAATGTGGGTCAACACCCTTCATGAAGGTACTAGGTTGAGGTGAGAGTCCCCCTCCCAGCGGAATGGCTTTGCGCAGCGCTTTTGCTTGCTGTGTCGTGCGGAGCCTCGCGGCGCTCGTGGCCAATTGAGAACCCGGCGGCCGTTCCCACGGAGGCAACCGAGCCTCTATCATCACCCACACCTGAGCTGGAATGGCGGCCGCGTGAAGAGACGGCGGCTGGGTGGGCGGAGCAGGGCTGGGCCGCGGTCGACCGGGAGGACCTCGATGCGGCGGTTCAAGCGTTTGAAGCCGCGCTTGCACTGGAAGCTTCGAATACAGCCGCGAACACCGGTTTGGGCTACTTGCTTGGGGCGGTAATGGGTGACGCCGAGGGGGCGCTACCCCACCTGTGTCAGGCCAGTGGGGACGCCGGCGAAGACGCTGCGCTGGCCAAGGAAGCGCTTCAGGTGTTGGGTTTGACTTGCGATGAATGAGGAACCGCTTTTTGTGGGCAGCATGCGCCTGGGCATGGTCCCGCTATAGTTCCGGTGCTTCGGCCTTGGAGAATTGAAGCCGGGGACCCGTCGGCACGTTTCTGGCGGACGTCAGTGGCTTAGAACGGACCGGGTCCGAGGCCGCCCCCGCCATATGGACCACCGAGGCCGCCTGATCCCCACTGGTCGCTGTTGCCGGTGGTTTGGTGGTTCTGTTGAGTGAGACTGCCCAGGCGCCCGCCAGCGGGTGGACCGAGTTCGAGCAGCGTGACCTGGTACGTGAGTGCATAGTCGCAGTGCCCACACTTCTCGTGGACCGTGGCGCTGCCTGTGGACTTCTCGGTGGGGTAGCTCTGCGTAGTCTGCGTGCTGCTTCGGGTCATGAATTTGCAGTCCGGACAACGGCGGTAGTCTGAGAACACGTCCTCAACTCGGAAAGTACGGATGTGGTCGCATTCGGGGTGCGGACAGAAGAAGACCTGGTAGTCGATGCTGCCGAGCGATTCTTCCACCCGTTCACCGCTCTCAAGGTACCGGTCGTCATCGGCTTCGCTGAGCATTGGCATCAACAACCGGTGTTCTGGGCAGACGTGCTGCTGCCGCCACCACCGGTACCAGACTCCAAGCATGACCAACAAGGCACCGAGACAGAGAACCATCACTGCGAGAGCGCCCAATAGGACCTCGTAGGAGGGGATTGCTGCCCATGCGAAGTGCCATGGTGTGGACAAGACCGGCATCTCTGACTCCACGCCTAGGCTACCAGTGCGAACGGATATGCGGCCCTTGGTCGATCCGGTTCGTCCGCGGAAGGGAGGCCGGCTCTGAATGGAACGCGCTCGGAGCAACTCAGCGCCGCGAGAGCCGGAGGCCATGCGAATCAGAGGCCTGCGGCCCTTGACGACAATCGGCGAGTCAGCGCCACCCGGGAGTCACTTGAGCGGCAAGCGCCAGGGTCAGGCTGGAAGCGGGAAACCCGAGGCGAAGCCTGAGGCGCTCACAGCCACGATTCGTGTCGCCTCCG
>CAYYHT010000645.1:0-4716 GCA_964471355.1 uncultured Enterobacteriaceae bacterium | reverse complement strand
CGATCTGGTCGCCGGCCTGAACGTGCGTCGCCCACTGTTCCGACCCGACCGCCCCGAGCCGGACGAGCTGCGCGAGGCTGGCTGCGATGCCACGGCCATCATTCGGGCCGTGCGCTTTGGCCAGCCGGGGGAACACCACCTCGACCGCTACGCCCTGCGCGAGGCTCGCGACGCGCGCCGACGCCTGCGTCGGGGCTGGAACCTGCCGGGCGATGGCCCCAAGACTGGCGGGGTCGACCGACGGCGATTGGCGGTGACCGCGATGCGTGCCGACCCTCGCTCGGCCCACATCGCCCGGCGTCGAAAGCGTCAGAGTGCCTGGACCCACGGAGGCACAGAGGTGACCCTGGGCCGCTACTGCGCCGCCGCCGAGACCGACGCCGATGCCCTCGTCGCGTGGAGCAGCCGGGCGATGGCCTCGGGCAAGTCCAAGCGGGAGATCATCACCGCAGCGACCCCGTGTCCCATCCCCTGGCTGGTCGAGGCCGAGTTGGGCCGAGACCGCGTCGGCGCCGCTCGGGTCAAGCGTGGGGTCGCCTTGGCAACGCTGGAGCGTGTCTTTGCCGGGCGCGTCTTGAGCGAGACTGAGACCGTTCCCGAGGGGCAGGCCGCCGTTGACACCATCGCGCGGTTGTTTCTCGAGGGGCGCATCTTCCGCGACGCGCTCGCCACCAGCCGCGACCGCACGCGGGCGGCGGGACTGCACGCGCGGCTCGAGAACACGGCGGCTCCTCCCACGCTCGAAGACTGGGCGCCTCTCCGCATCGGCGAGCTCGGGGTCGAGAGCGGCAGAGATCTGGCCCTGCTGAGCGCCGATGACCTCACCTTCCCAGACCTGCCCAGCGAAATCCGCGAGCGCATCGACCGCGAGTTCCCCAGCGAGCTCAAGCTGCCTGATGCGCGGTACGAGCTGGACTATTCTCCGGCCACGCGCACCGTGACGCTGCGCAAGGTGAGTGGAACGCGCAAGACAATGCCCCCGCTGCGGTTCGTGCCCAGCTTCCCGGGCTGGAAAATCGTGGTGCAGGAAAAGACGAATGTCCGGGTTCTTCGGGCTCGCTAGGCAGCAGATGTCCTCTGCTGCCTGCGGCTCTACTGGGCCTCGATCGTGAGCGCCCAGCTGTTGAGCACGCCAGTGTCGTTGTTCGCGTTGTCGCTCACGGTGAGCGTCCAGTCGCCCGCTGTAGCTAAGCCTGCGAACTCGGGCGGCGTGTAGCTGCGAATCAGGTTGTCGGCGTCGTCGCCCTCTTGGTTGTGCAAGGTCACCGACTCGCCACCGGGGTGGTTCAAGACCACAATCAGGTCACCGCGGTAGGTGTGGGTGATGTCCACGTCGACGACCAGCGAGGTGACGCTTGCGCTCTGGCTGATGGAGACGGTCGTGGTGACACCGTTGCTGTCGTTGTCGGGAATTTGAACGGCTGTGTCGGCGGTTCCGGTCAGGCGCACGGCGTCTTCGCAGCCCGAGGCACCGGAGCAATCGGCATCGGCGCAGTCGGTCAGGCCATCGGCATCGTTGTCGAGGTCATCGCTGCAGTCCTCGTCCGGCAGGGCACCGCCGAGCTGCAGTGACAGGCTCCAGTTGTTGAGCGTGCCCTCGTCGCGCGCGCCGCCGTCGACGAGGCTTAGGCTCCAGTCACCGGTGACCTCTTCGCCGACATAGTCGGTGAGAGTCCAGGTCTTGGTGATGTCGTCGTTGCTGCTGCCAGACTTGTCGTGCAGCGTCACGATGGTGCCGGTCGGGCTGGTGAGCGCGACGGTCAGGTCACCGATGTAGGGGTGGGTGATGTCCACACTGACGGTCACAAGGCCCGCTGATCCCGGTTGGGCGACCGCAATGACCGACGTGGCGCCGGCTGCATCGTTGTCGGGGATGGCCGTGGCCGAGTCGTTGCTGAAGTCGAGGCCGCCGACCTGGCAGGCCTCGTTGTCCGAGCAACCGTCGTCTTCGCAGTCCACGCTGCCGTTGAAGTCGTTGTCCTGTCCGTCGTCGCAGGTCTCGACCAGGTTGAGCTCTGGGTTGCCGGAGCCGTAGACGCTCGCGTACTCGCTCACGTAGTCCATCGACAGCCAGCCGTAGCCCTCGCCATGGGGGTTGTCGACGCCGAAGCCGCCGGTGCCCCAGGAGTTCTTGAACAGCCAGAAGCCTTTTTCCATGACGACGTTGCCGTCCTCGTCTTTGACCTCGTCACCGTTCTCGTCGACCTTGGGTACCTCGAGGTCGTCGTCCCAACCGACGAGCAGGATGGAGTGGCCGGCGCGCTTGGCCAAGCTCAGCTCTTTGTCCTCTTCGTTCGGAGCCAGGACGTAGCCCTCGTTCCAGTAGGTCTTGTTGACCTTGAGCTCGGACTTGCGGTGGTTCCAGGACTGGTAGAAGAAGGTCATGCCGGCGATGACGGCGGCATCGTTCTCGGTCATGAAGGCCTTGATGCTGCGCTCGCGGCTGTTGACGTATCGGCCTCTGGGCAGCTTCCAGCGGTTTGCGGCCAGGGCGGTCTCGCTGGGATCGCCGTTGGTGTAGCAGCGGACGGGGCGGTCATCGCCGGTGCAGGCCTCGTCGTCACTCGTTCCCCAGGGCTGGGTCTGGTAGGGCTCGTCGGCCTCGGTCACGATGCCGAATTGGTTGATGGCACGCAGGTTCTGATTGGCGCTGGATCCGCCGGTGTGCTGGAAAGCGCGCAGCTCAACCTTAGTCGACCACTGCAGGAACTGTTCCGAGAAATCGGGGTTCGGCAGCGTGCCTTCCTTGATGTACAGGTGCTCCATGAGCGCGACCGTGGAGAAGATGGAGCACACGCCGCGCGAGCCTTGGCTCTGCATCGGGGACTGGGTGTCGACCACATCGAACTGGGCCGGGTAGACCGCGTCGAACTTGCCGTCTTCGGGCAGCTCGTCGTTGGTGGGGGCGCCATCGAGCAAGGAGTCGAGATCGGACAGCGGGGCCTCGCTGTCTTCGGGATCGGCCAGGTCGCCGTTCGGGTTGCAGCTGGCAAGCGCGAGTGCCGCGAAGAGGAGGAGTTTCGGAGTGCGGATGGCAGTCATGGGCTTCCCTGTCGAATCGTGTGGGTCGGGAGCCAAGTATGTCCCAGGCATGCGCCTCGCCACGATCCGGGCCGGGTTCGTCCGAGCGGCTCAGTCGCAAGCACTCCGCGTGGAGCGGGGGTCGGGATCGGGGGATGCGAGGATTTCCCGCAGGTAATCGAAGTTTTCTTGGCACAGGTGCTCGCCCGGGCCGTCGAGGGATGCGCGCTCGGTGAAGGGACGGTCGTCTCCGCTGTCCATCAGGCGCATCGGCGCGTCGCCGGGATTGTGAAAGGCTGTGCCGCCAGGGTCAGCGAGGCCGAAGCTGTGGGCCAACTCATGGGAGATGGTGCCGCCGACGAGCTGGCCGAGGGACCACACGGCACACTGAATCTGCTGTTCACGGTCCAGGTCCCCCCCGCAGGACTCCCCGCTGTTCAGCGCGGTGTACGCGTCGAGCTCGGGTCCGGTCACGGGTGAGCCCCCATCGGGACGCAGGGGGTTGAACACCTGGTCGAACCGCTCGGATGCACCCGATAGCGGGGTCACCGGGGTCGGCGGGGCCAATGAGAATGCCCAGATGCTCTCTAAGAATACGCTGCCATAGCCCGGGTAGCCGTCCTGTTGAGTGAGGGCATTCAGCCCGCCAATGTGGTCGTACAGACGCGTGTTGCCGTCGTCTTTGCCCGGTGAGTTGTCGTAGCCCAGCAGCCCGAAGCCGTTGGGGTCGATGGCTGTGACGTCGACCTGCGAGAACAGCACATAGTCGTCCGGTTCCGTCCGCCGGATGTCGACATTGACGCCGGCGAACATCTCGTCGATCGCCGCCACCACCTGTTCCGCGACCTGTTCGTCGGCTTGGAATAACCCGAACGCTGCCAGGGCGTCGGTGGAGGACAGCGTGAGGTTCAGCCAGACCACCTGCCGCACGGGCTCGATGCGAAAGCTGCCGCTGACCGACGTGCCCGACACCGTGTCGCTGCCGTCAAAGAAGCGTGGTGTGAACGTGCCCGTGACGGTGCCGGACTCGGTGCGGTAGTCCACCAGCTGTCCCAGGCTGTCCTGGTCGTCGAGTACGTAGTGCAGGCGGTCTGACGACACGTAGGTGGGGACCAAAATCAGGTCGAGGGCACGCGCGGTCCCTCCGCCATCGGGGGCGAAGCTGCCCGTGAGCAGGACGTCTGTGCCAGCGGTGTCCACGGCGCCCACGAAGCCGGCTCCGTCGAGGTTCACGATGCCGCCCAGCGATGCGCCCTCGGCCTCAACAGCGCTGAGCTCTGACGCCTGAACCGAGACCGTCCACGCCAGGGGGTCGGAGCGCGTCACTTCGCCGCTTCCGTGGCGGTTGACCAAGCGAATCTCTCCGTCAAACAGTCCGGGTCGCAGACCGACGAGTTTCAGCGGCACGCCGAACTGACCTCCAGAGCGCGCCACAGAATCAATCGCATCGACAGCCACCTCGACCGGACCGACCATCTGGCCGTCTTGTGCGCAGGAACCCGAGTCGCTGTCCAACAGGAAACAGCCCGAAATCTCGGCGGTGGTGCTGCCTTCATTTCCACCCAGCAGCAGTGCTTCAGCCGCAAAGGCAACCGGGGAGTTCAGTCGAACCGGGATGGTCTCGACCGACCGCAGCTGCGGCTCGAGGGTCTCTTGGCACTCCAACTGCACTTGCAGAGGAGCCGCCTCGAAGTT
>CAYYHT010000644.1:0-4721 GCA_964471355.1 uncultured Enterobacteriaceae bacterium | reverse complement strand
AGCAAAACAGCTCGATCGAGACCGCACAGTGGCGCTGAAGGTCATCAACTCAGACCTGATCGATGACAAAGAGATCATCGGGCGCTTCCACCGCGAGATGCGCGTCACCGCTGCCATCAAGCATCCCAACACCGTTCGCGTGCACCAATATGGGCACACTAAGAATGGTGAGCTGTATCTGGCCATGGAGCTGCTGAACGGCAAGTCGCTGGACGAGGCGATGCTTGCCGAGGGCCCGATGAAGGCCGAGCGCGTCGCCATGATTGGCGCTCAGATTGCGGCCGCCCTTGGTGCTGCGCACGCTGAAAAGGTGGTCCATCGAGACCTGAAGCCCGAAAACATCATCGTGCACCAGACCGATGAGATCGACACGTGGATCAAGGTGCTGGACTTTGGCCTGGCCCACGTTGCGGACTCAGACAACGAGACCGACGAGCAGCTGACAGCCTATGGCGCCCGAGTGGGCACGCCGTACTACATGGCCCCCGAGTACGTGCAGACCTTCGAGCTTGACCATCGGTCTGACCTGTACGCCCTTGGCGTGCTGATGTACGAGATGCTCACGGGCAGGCCGCCGTTCAAGGGTGGACCCTATGAAGTGCTGCACAAGCATGTGAAGGAACCCGTGCCGCCCCTGCGTACGGCCAACGCGGACATTGACTGCCCGGACTGGCTGGGCGATTTGATCATGCAGCTGCTGCGCAAGAAGCCAGATGATCGTCCCGAAGACGCCGCAGAGGTCATTCGTCGCATCTCCGACGAGATTGAGTTGCCCGAACTTCCCGAATCTCGACGCAAGGCCCGGGCCACCAAGGCCGCCGCGAAATCCGGGGGCGGAACGGGGCTGTTGCTCGCGGGTGTGGCGGTGATGGTCTTGGGTCTGGGGCTTGCTGGCTTGTTGGCCGCAATCGTGCTGGTCGCGTTGGGGACTGGGCTCTAAGAAGTGCTCGTCGCCAGAGTGTGTTAGAGGCGGCCGATGTCTGCTCCCGAAGAGACCGAAGAACCGCTGAGCAAGGCCGAGCAAATCCGTGAGTTCATGATGCTGTACGGCAAGTTGGCCCTCGCTGTCTGGTGGGGCATGTTCTTTGCGGTCGCCTTGCCCATTGCATTCCTGGCCTGGAGCAAGGGTGGGGTTTCGGTGTGGATTGCACTGGGCATCGGTTGGGCTGGGGCCCAGCCCAGCAAGCTGATTCGCTTTCCCCTGTTTCTGGTGATCACACCGGTGTTGGCACGGTGGATTGGGCGCGAACCGATTGCCGAGGCCGCGGCCGGGGGCGCCGAGTGAAGGCCCGTGTGGCGCGGGCCGACGAGCTCGACGCCTGCATCGAGATCCGCCGCGAGGTGTTCGTGGTCGGCCAGAATGTGCCGCTCGAGCTCGAGGTCGACGGCCTAGACCCCGACCTGACCCACTTCGTCGCGTGGAGCGGGGGCGTCTTGCTGGGCACCGCGCGCATGATGGAGTGCGACGGATACGCCAAAGCGCAGCGCGTAGCAGTGTTGGCATCGGCGCGTGGCCAGGGCATCGGTGCGGCGCTGATGGAAGCGCTTGAGCACGAAGCTCGTCGTCGCGGCTTCGATGTCGTGCGGCTGGGTGCCCAATGCACGGTCATCGAGTTCTATGAGCGCATCGGCTACTCGGCCTATGGCCCGGTGTTTCTCGATGCTGGAATCGACCACCGCGAGATGTCGAAGACACTCGGCTAGTTGGGTTGAGTCAACCCACTACAGGGCGCACCGAGAGTCGGTGTCGGCCTCGGTGATCTCGTCGATGACCAGTCCGTCCACTAGGCCCGAGTTGATGTGGTCGGCGGCGATGGTGATGCACGTCTCGCTGGAGCTGTCTGGACAGGTCTCGCAGGCGGTGCCCAGGGTTGCCGCGAAGTCGCACAGGGCGGCGACGTCGGCGAAGTCGAAGGCGTCGGTCACTTGGGTGGCATCGATGGTGACACTGAATGCGGCGCCGCCGACATAGGTGCCGTCGGGCGCCAATGTGCCTTCGAAGCTCAGGTCCTTGAGGGTGAAGCTGCCCTGGTCTTTGTAGTCGAGCTCGATGTCCTGGCCGCCAATCACGATG
This sequence comes from uncultured Enterobacteriaceae bacterium, assembly GCA_964471355.1. Classification (GTDB taxonomy): domain Bacteria; phylum Myxococcota_A; class UBA796; order UBA796; genus CAYYHT01. The sequence goes on along the minus strand of CAYYHT010000644.1, from coordinate 2,647 downwards.
AATGGGCTGTCTTCAAGGGTGGCGGGGGGCAGGTTCTTGGTGCGCGCGCAGTAGTCCTGGCCGGCGGGGGTCTTGCCGTCCGACAGGGCCATGCGCATGGTCACGAAGTCCGGATCGATCGCGGCCACTCCGAGCAACAACGGCTGTGTGAACAGCGTGGCGGCGACCTCAGCGATGCCTTCCCCTTCGACAAAGCGACCGCTATTCATGTCGATGCTGTAGGTGCGGTCCTGAAAATCAGCGTTCTCGGGAATGAGCTCGGTGCCCAGTTCAGAGGTGCGGAAATGGATTTCGGGCGAACCACCGCAGTATTCGAGCGTTGCGGAGTAGTTCGCCTCGGGCTCGAGCGGACTGCTGGGCGTCCAGACGACTATGGCGCCGTCCTGCCGAAACGACTGTGTGCCAGGGATGTCCGTGATGACTTGGGCCGTCATGTCCGGTGCAGTCAGGTGGAACTCGATGGCGCCGCGGTAGTACGCGTCGTTGCTGCTGTCAGCTGGAAGCGTCGTCGTGATGGTCGTCGTGCACGACGGCACATCGGTGTCGGTTTCACCGGTCTCGACTCCTCCTTTGCAGCCAGTGAGCAGGACAGCAAGGGCGAGTAGCGAGCGGTTCATCCAGTTCCTCAGTCGACGATGCAGTCTTGGTGGGTCTCGGCAGAGGTGACTTCTTCGACGCTCAGACCGGGGACTTCAGGTGCCAGGATGTGATCGGCTTCGACCGTCACGCAAGTGTTTGCGCTGTCATCGGGGCAGGCGCCACAAGGCAGACCCAGGTTCTCGGCGAATTCACAGAGCGTCTCGACGTCGGCAATTTCGAACGCGGTGGCGATGTCTTCGGCGTTCACTGTCGCGGCGAAGGTCGCTCCGCCCACCGCACTGCCATCGGGGGCAATGGCACCCGTCAGCTCGACGTCGAGCAGGTTGATGTCGGAGTGGTAGCTGCCAAACGCGACGTCTTGGGCTGTGAAGCTCATGTATGGCGCGAACTTGAGGCTTGCTGGCGGCAGGTCGAGGGTGCGAACGCACATGTCCTGCTGCAGGTCGTCGCTGCCGCCGGGCTGCGACAGTGCGATGCGCAGGTCGACCGCGTCGTCGTCGATGGCGACCACGTGCAACAGCATCTGCTTGGTGAACATGGTGGCTGCGAGGTCGGCGAGGCCCTGACCGGCCAAGAAGCGGCCGCCTGTCAGGTCGACGGCGTAGGTGCGGCCGACGAAGTCCTCGATGGGAATCTCGACCGGGGTGCCGAATGCCGAGGTGGCAAAGTCCAAGCTCGGGCGACCGCCGCAGTACTCGAGGCCCACGGAGTAGTTGGTCGACGGCTCGAGCGCGTCGCTGGGAGTCCACACGACCACGCGACCTTCGTCGCGGAAAGACTGCACACCGGGGATGTCGGTCACGATGACCGCACCCATGTCGGGCTGCGTCAGGTGGAACTCGATGGGCGCGCGGTAGTAGGCGTTCGCAGCGCCGACAGACGGCACGGTCTCTTGAACGATGATGTCGCAAGTCGGTACGAAGATGTCGGGGCCGTCGGCGCCTTGCAGCGTGCCCTCTTGGCAGCCGGTGGCGAACAGAACAGCAGCGATGCACACAAAACGAAGAAACATAGATCCCCCTCTCCAGAAAAATGGTCTGGCCGCAGGTGCCCTGCAGATACTCGGTTCGTCAACGCGGTGCAAACAACTAGGCTGACGGGTGCGTCAGTTTTCTTGGGCGCTCACTTCAAGCACGGCAGACATGAGAATCCGCAGGCCTGCGTGGATTTGATCCACTGGAATGCGCTCGTTGTGTCCGTGCATGGTTGCTGCCATGTCAGCGCTGATCTCGAACGGGGCAAATCCGTAGGCGCGCACACCCAGCGGCCTCAAGATGAGCGAATCGGTGAACCCGGGGGACAAGATGGGGCCTGCGATTGCGTCGTCTCTGCCCTCGACCGCGTACTTGGCCAGGGCTCTGTACACAGCGTCGTCGGGGTCAGACCCACGGGCCTCGTCCTGGGCCAGAATGTCGAAGCGGACGTCTTGCTTGGCCGTCAATCGCACCAGCTCGATCAGCATGTCCTGCGGAGAGGTACCGGGCTGCAGGCGGCAGTCCACATTGGCTGTGGATGTGGAGGGCACCACGTTCGGCGACAGGGCGCCGTCAAATCCGGTGATGTTCAGGGTGTTGGTGAGCAGTGCGCGGGTGCTGCCCTCGCCCATCAGGCTCGGCTTCACCAGCAGATTGGTCGCCCAGGGAGTGGTCAGCACCCAGCCCGTGAATCCGCCTCGGTTGCGGCCCGCCGCGTCCAGCGTGGTCATCAATTCGTCTGGGATTCGTCCCTTTGGCTTGTACTTCCTGAGTGCGACGACCGCGTCGACCAGCTGATCCGGCGACTGGTCCGGCATCGGTGTCGAGCCATGACCCGGTTCGCCTTCAGCCGACATGCGCGTCCACAGGATGCCCTTCTCGACCGTCGAGATGCCATAGATGGTCTGCCCCTCAAAGATGGCATCGGTGATGCCGAGGCCACCCTCGTTGATCAGGTGGCTGCATCCGATGTCCTCCCAGGTCTTGGCCAGACGATGAGCTCCCTTGTTGTCCACCTCTTCGTCGGACACGGCCAGCAAGATGATGTCGCGCTTTAGGGGTACCTTCAGGCG
>CAYYHT010000643.1:0-4727 GCA_964471355.1 uncultured Enterobacteriaceae bacterium | reverse complement strand
GAGCACGTTACGGCGGCACTTACCCGGCATCCAGAACTGATGGTCACGGCTCTCGATGATGCGGCGGTGTTGCCCGAGCTCTGTGAGGACAAGAGCGTTATTGTGATTGGCCCCGGGCTGGGCCAAGACGATTGGGCGCAGCAGAGCCTGCGACATGCTGTAGCGGCTGGGGTACCCTCCACCGATGACGGACGGACCCAACTCGCTCACCAGCGAGACCACCACACCCATCGCAGGGCTCGGCCGCAGCGAGTGGTCTCTCCGGTTCCCCGATGCCGGGCACGAGCGGGACTTTCGGTTGTGGCACGTGCGCGCATCGCTGCCCATTGTGCGGGTGGCCATGACCGGAACAATGCTCAGCTGGGCAGGGGCATGTGCGGCCGCTCCGTGGATCAAAGCAGGCACGTTGTTCGCCTCGGCCATGATCATCTTTCCCGTCGTGGTGCCCCTGGTAATCGCCGCATTGCTAGCGAGCTACCACGACACTTGGTGGAAATACACGCTTGCTCTGTGCGCCTTCACCAACACCGCGACCGGATTCGTGGCCATCGTGTTCACCATCGGCCTGCTCGAGCACCCAGCCCTCGGCATCGGTGCTGTGTTGATTGTCACCTACTACGGCGGCACGGTCTTTCAGCTGCGCACCTGGCCCGCTGTCGCCGCAATCAGCCCCTATGCATTGGCCACACTGGCGTACATCTGGACCGCGGTGCCCGACACCTTGCCAGTGACTGAGGCCGCCGGCGACGTCGTGTTGGTATTGATCGCCGGGACGACCTCGATCGCGGCGGCCTATGCATCCGAGCTTGCATCACGGCGCGCATTTGCCCAAGAACACCTCGTCGAAGCGCAGCGAGTAAGCATTCGCACCGAAAAGGAGCGCGCAGACCGCCTGCTGCTCAACATCTTGCCTCCCGCGATTGCCGAGCGCCTCAAGGCCGCCCCTGAAGCCATCGCCGAGTCCCACGAAGAGGTCACCATCCTGTTCTCGGACATCGTGGGATTCACTCCGATGGCTGCGGACCTGAGTCCCGATGAGCTGGTCGCCTTGCTCAATGAACTGGTGGCCGAGTTCGACGCCCTGGCCAACAAACATGGCATCGAGAAGATCAAGACCATCGGAGACGCATACATGGCGGTCGCCGGAGCTCCGACGGCCCGAGACGACCACGCTCAGGCTGCGGCGCGCTTTGCCATCGACATGCGTGACTTCGTCAGTCGGTGGTCCAAAGAGCACGGCAAGTCCCTGCAGATCCGCATCGGCTTGGCGACCGGACCCATCGTTGCCGGGGTCATCGGGACGAACAAGTTTGCGTACGACCTGTGGGGGGACGTGGTCAACATCGCCGCCCGCATGGAATCGCACAGCGAGCCCGGCCAGATCCAGGTCACCGATACCACCCGCGACCTGCTGGCAGAGCAGTTCGAGCTGACTGCGCGAGGGGAAATCGAAGTGAAGGGCAAGGGCAAGATGACAACGTGGTTCTTGGTCGCCGAGAACTAGGCTCTAGGCCCGGCGACGTTGGGGTGGCGAAACCCCAGACACGTCGCGACATCTCAGTGGCGACTCATTTGGTCGCGCCGGGATACACTGGCGCTCATCGGAGGTTCTCAATGGCAGGTGTTCGTCTTCTCTCGGTTGGTGCTGGCATTCTGTCCGGCGTCGTTGTGGCATCTGCCATGGGCTACGGGCTGTACTGCAGCGGTGGCGACTGCGGAGCCAGCAAGGGCATGACCGGCGACTTGGCCGTGACCGCTCCCGCCGAGGCCTCAGTACTCGCCGATGCCAAGGGCGATGACTGCAACAAGCCCTGCCCCATGTCCGCCCAGAACAAGACGGACCTCGCTGGTGTCGTGGCGCAGCCCGGCGCCAAGGTCGGCGACAAGGTCGCATGCCCAAAGAACGGCGAAGTCTTCACGGTCGCCGCGGACTCGGACACGATCCAGGTCGACGGCGAGACCGTGTACGTCTGCTGCGCCAGCTGCGGCGATGACAGTCATGACGATGGCGCTGCCTTCGTCGACTAGCGCTAGACCAGGCGGCGAATGCTTCGCTGCCAAATGAGTTGAGACAGCAGTCCAAAAGTCAGGTTTGTTAGACGGCGCCCAAGAGGACCCTCTATGCGAATCGTGATGTGGCTAGTGTTGTGCACCATTCTGGGCTGTGAGCCCGCTGACGACGACCGCGACGACACGGGCGGCGGAGGCGAGTCCGACACCGATACGGACATCGACACCGATACCGATACCGATACCGATACCGATACCGATACCGATACCGACACCGACACCGACCCGGACCCCATCGACGCCGACGGCGATGGTCACTTCGTTGAGGCCGACTGCAACGACAATGACGTCACCGCCTGGGTCGTCGAGACTTGGTACACCGACTGCGACGGCGACGGCACCTACGGCAACGGGCAAGTGGACAACTGCGGTACGCCGACGGACTGCCCGACGCTGGGCGGCACGGTCGCAGCCGCCTCGACCACCGCGCCGACGGGCACGCCCGACTGCGACGACGCCAACGCGGCGGCGAGCGCTGTCGAGGACTGGGCCATCGACTGCGATGGCGACGACCACTGGCTTCCAGGCACTTCCAGCTGCGGCTACACCGAGTCCGATTGTCCAGCCGGCACACCGGCTGCGCAGTTCTCGACGGACACGAGCTTGAGTTTCGGCGACTGCGATGGCGACAACGGCGCTGCCTGGACCGTCGAGAGCTGGAACATCGACTGCGACGGCGACGGAACATGGGCGGAAGAAGGCGAGGTCTGGAGCTGTGGCGCACCGCTCACCTGCCCGACGGGAGGCGGAGCCATTGCCAACGCAAGCACGACCGACGGCGGGTCTGGCCCATGGGACTGTGACGACGACGATCCGGCCCTGACGAGTGCCGAGCGCTGGATCGTCGACTGCGACAACGACAGCGTCTGGGTCGACGTCGGCCTGACCTGCGGACTGCCTGACTGGGCTTGTCCACCAGCGACGCCGATCGCGCAGTTCACGACCGATACGTCAGTCACGATGGGGGATTGTGCCGACGATGACGCGTCGACAAGCGTGCCATCGGACTGGGCCATCGACTGCGACGGCGACGGCTACCTCGCGCCGGTGCTCTCCAGCTGCGGCTCCCCCGTGCTGCCATGTTCGGGTGCCGACCCCATCGGCGAGCTCGCCGCTTGGCCGGGCACTGCGTTGCCAGGCGACTGCGACGACGCCGAGAGTGGAATCTCACCCATCGAGTTCGACATCTGCGGCGACGGCATCGACCAGGACTGCAACGGCGTCGACAAGATCTGTCCTCCGCCCACCGAGGTGGTCAGCTTCACCTCCTCGTCCTGGCACATCGTCGGCGCCGAGACTGGCGACGGCATGGGCGCGCTGATCATCGAGGACCTCAACAAGGACGGGCAGGTCGATCTGATCATCGGCGCACCTGACGGCGGCAACCGCGTGCACTCCAAGATCCACGTGCTGTACGGCCCACTCGACAACAGCGCCCCCATCGATCTGGCCACCAATACCAACTACATCGCTGGCGTCGCCGGCCAATGCCTGGGCTACACGGTCGCCACCGGTGACCTCGACGACGACGGCAGCACCGACCTCATGGTACGCGACTACTGCAACAACGACGGCACCTATGACATCGGTCGCTTGCTGCTGTTCTCGGGCCTGCCGTCCGGCATCGTCAGCGGCGACACCTTTGTCAGCGAGATTCTGCCGCCGGCAAATCGCCGCATCTCCTATGTGCTCGAGGTCGGCAACCTGGTCGGCAGCGACGCCGACGACCTCGTCTTCCAGTCCTCGCGCGTCGCCAGCAACGGCGCGACCCGCGGAGACGTCTGGGTGCTGCCCGGACCGCTGACGCCGGGACAGTACACCCCGGCCATCGATGGGGCGTACCACGGAAGCACAGTCGGATACGGCGTCTTCGGCGAAGACGTGCTCATCGACATGCGCGATCCCGACGCCAACGGCTACGGCGACCTGCTGGTCACCGGGGTCGAGTCGGACATCTCGGACAACGCCTGGATTGACCGCGAAGGCGCTCTTTTCCGTTTCGCAGGGCCACTCGACCTGACCCCTGGCTTTGCCTGGGACAAGACCACCGACGTCATCTGGGGCGACAATCGCTGCTCGCGTATTGGCCAGGACCTCGCCTTCGCAGACACCGATGGAGATGGCATCGACGAGGTGCTCATCACGTCGATCTACGCCAACGAAGCGACGCCACCCACCGGCCTGTGCACCAACACCATCGGGCCCGGCGACGTGCACTCGGTCGCGCTGCCCATCACCGGAACCTCAAGGCTGTCCGACGTCACAGCGGGCCTGCGGGTCGTCGGCGGAGGCGGCACGCGACACGCCGTCGGCATCGGCGACTTCAACGGTGATGGCAACGAGGACTTCATCATCGAAGACCGCGTGTCCGGATGCTGCGGCCAGTGGGACACCAGCTACATCTTCCTCGGGCCGCTCGACTCCGAGTTGGTGCTGACTGACGCGCGCTACAAGTTCGATCTGGGCAGCTACAGCCTGCATTCGGCCAGCGTGCGCTCCGGCGACATCACCGGTGACGGCTACTCCGATGTCTTCGTCTACGGCAGCCGCTTCCCATCTGCTGCAGACGACCGCGGGGTGCTGTTCGTGCTCGAAGGGCGGCCCTAGTGGGTTGAGTCCGAAGTCCGGAGCGTTGTCGAACAAGGAGCGGCGAGCTT
>CAYYHT010000642.1:0-4733 GCA_964471355.1 uncultured Enterobacteriaceae bacterium | reverse complement strand
CCAGCACCCGAGCCCGTGGCGGCTCCCCACCTGCCCGCGCCCGACGTCAAGCCCACCAGCATCGAGGCGCTTGCGGACCCCGCACTCGTCCCGTACAACCCCACCGGCCTCGAGAACGGCGACTTCGCGCCCGAGATGGCCATGCTGAACCTCGTCGACGACAGCGCCTATGCGTTCTCGGACTACGTCGGCCCAGACGCCACCAAGCCCTCCAAGGCGGCCATCGTCAGCTTCAGCGCGTCGTGGTGCGGCCCGTGCCAGCGCTCACTGCCGCAACTCAAGGCCCTCAAAGACCAACACGGCGACGACCTCGAGATCGTCATCGTCAGCATCGACTCATCGCCGGCCGGCCGCAAAAAGGAAGTGATCGCGGTCAAGGCCGCGGGCCTGACGGGTGTGCCCGTGCTGCTGCCAGAAGAAGTCGATCAGATGGCGTGGATGGGCAACAAGCGCAACATCCCTCACCTGTACATCGTCAACCGCGTCGGCGAAGTGCTCGTCCAAGACCGCGGCTACGGCGACAAGGTCAAGAAGGTCCTGCCAGGCCAGGTCGGCTTCGCCCTTCGCAACTCGGACTACGTCAAGCGCTAGCGGCTGACGCTCACGCCGCTCATGTTCGGCAGGCCATCCTCGAGGAAGTGACACGCCTGCTCGCGACGCGTCTGGTCCCCAGCCAAGTAGGCATCGAGGAATGCCAACGTCGCGATGGCCGCAATCTCACGCTGGGTGTCCGGCTCGAGCGCGGGCTGCGACAAGAAGGCCATGTCACAGGGCATCGGGTCGTCTGCCGTGGTCATGCCGTTCTCGGCGCCGCCCATCAGGTCCAGGAAGCTGGCGTCATCGGGCATCGAGTCCGCGATCATGCCGCACCCAAGGCGGTCGGGATTGTCCGGATGCGACCCCTCCGGAGCCACCAGCTCACCCATCAGCGGCAGCACCAACTCCTCGAGAGGAATGGGTGCAAAGGCGGTGTGGGAGCCCTCTGCGATGGTGACCAGGGTCGCATAGGGAGCCGCTCGGCCGATGGTGCGCAGGGCGTTGTACTCGTAGTCCACGATGGCGTCGAGATCACCGTGCAGCGCCAGCAGCGGCACCGGGCGGTGGTCGTAGAACTCTGTAGAGAACATCGAGCCGGGACCGGCCAGGGTGACCGCGGCCTTGATTCGCGGGTCGTGCAGGGTGCGGTGGTAGGTGACCAGAGATGTGGTCATGCCGCCCATGGATGTGCCCGCAACGGCGATTCGGTCGGCGTCGTCGGCATGAGCGGAACCTCTACATCTGCGTAGGCACACGCCACCTCGTCGCGGCTGGCCGTATCGGGGGCCTCTTCTTCGCCCTCGGGGCCATAGGCGTCGGGCTCCACCACGCCGTCTGCGTCAAACGGGCTGGTCTCCTCGGCGTCACAGGCGGCCAGCAGCGAGAGTAGGGCGATTGACAGGGTGGGGCGCATGGGTGCATATCCTTGGTTCGGCGCCTTTGTAGCCGTAGATCGAGCAGTCGGAAACGTCTGCATTTGCTGACATCGACGGTGTCAGCCAGCCGCGCGGGAGCTCCACAGCCGAATGAACTCACCCCTGGAGTTCACCCCCACCTTGCGGAAGATGCGCGTCACATAGGTGCGCACAGTGGCCAGCGAGCGGCCTGAGCGACGCGCGATCTCTTTGTCTGACAAGCCCTCGGCCAGCAGCGAAGCCACGCCATCGAGGCTCGGCGGCAGCTCTATCGATGCCCGCGGGTCGGGCCGTTCCGACGGCTGCAGCTCTGGCATGGGCACGACGAGGTACAGGCTGCCCCCTTGAGCTTGGACGCGCTGCACCCGACACAGCGGCGTCACGGGCGACTCTGTGCTCGACACCACCGCCGGCAGCCAGCTGGGTGCGGTCGCAAAGGCCTTTCGAGCTGATTGGTTGGCGAACACCAGCACCCCGGTGCGAGACAACAGGAACGCCGGCTCTTCGAACAGGTCGATCGCCGGACCGAGCGGTCCCGCGTCGGGCACATCCGTCGCTTCGGAGGTCTCGGCTGGCACTTGAGTCGACGGCTGCTCGGCCAGCACCAGATGCCGTGTTCGAGCCGCAGCCGCAGTCGACAAGGCGCCGCTGTCCCGCAGCTGGCTCAGAGCCCACTCCAGCCCCTCGGGGTAGGTCGCAAAGACCCGCTGCGGATTGGGCGGCGGCCGAATCCAGTTGATCGCGACCAGCACCCCACGGATGACCGCCGACCGCACCACCAGCGCGGTGCCGGCGCTGTACCGCCCGATGTCATCGGCGTGGGATTCAATCCAAGCGCTCAGCTCGGACCGCTGCTTCGCACTGATCACGTCGGTCATGGTTCGGGTGTCGGTGAAGGTGGCGTAGGTCTGCTTTCGCTCCAGCAGCGCCGAGAGCCCTTCGAGGTACGCACTAAATGCGGCCGCACCCACAGGCTCATGGGGAAAGCGCACGACCACCAGCGGCCAGTAGGTCTCGTCGATCTCAATGCGGTCGGCCATCGCGTGGAGTGTACCGCCGCGACCGGCGCCAACTATGCGCTCATGAAGTCAGCAACAGTCTGAACGACCTCCGAATCGCGCAGAATGCGATGGTGTCCAAGCCCCTTGGTGCGCAGCCTTGTCGCGTTCGGCCAGGCCGACACATAGGCCTCGCCATCGGCGTCGGGCACCACGTGATCTCCCTCGTCGTGCACAACCAGCAGCTCACCGGTCATCTGGGGAGCGAGCTTCGGCCCGGCAATCTCCGAGAAGCGCAGCCCGAATCGCTGCTCCATGCCGACCTGCAACCGCTGCGCAAGGTCCTCGCCAAGCCCCAAAAAGCGCATCGAGCGCCGTGCGCCCACCGCGGGGTCGACCGGTGCCACAAATGCCACCTTGGGCACGTGAATGCCCGCGGACAGCGCATAGGTCGTCCCCGCACCACCAAAGCTGTGGGCGATGATTCCGTGCACAGGCCCGTAGTGCCGAATCGCCGCCAGCACGGTGTCGCTAAAGGTGACCAGCGAAGCGCGGCTGCCCTCAGAGTCCCCGTGACCGGGCACATCCCAGGCGATCACGCGAAAGCCCTGTTGCACGAGCGGCTCGGCAAAGGCCGCCATCTGACTGCCGCGCCCCTCCCACCCATGCATCAACAACACTGTGGGCGAGTTGTCCGCCCCCCAGACGTAGCCCTGAATGCCCGTCATGCCGTAGGGAATCAAGATGCGTTCAGCCGCAACGAGCCACTCCTCTTCGCGCTCCGGCCGGTTGAAGCGTCGGGGACTGGTCCACAACACCTCGGCGGCTCGCGTCCCTGTCTGCGGGAAGAAGCGACTGAACCAATCGAGCGCCTGGATTCCGACCCGAACGGGCAACGGAATTTTCAATCGAACGTTCGTGCTTTTCGTGGGCGAAACAAGGGAATCGGTAGCCATGGCGGCCTCCGGTGCGGGGTTCATCGAGCGAGAGAGAGGACGGTGCGAAATGCCTGGTCAGCGCGCTCGCGGGCGGCGGACTGGTCATCAAAGAGGCCGGCATCGAGCTTGTAGCCCAACATGATGCTGTGCAGCACAAACGCGAACTGCTCGGTGTCGAGGTCGGCCCGGAAGTGCCCCTCTTGGACAGCGAGCGAGGCGGCCCGGGACAGATCGGACCGCCAAGCGCCAACAGCCGCGGCCAGCACGTCCCGAACAGGTCCGGGACGGTCGTCGAACTCGCTGGCCCCGTTCACGAATAGGCAGCCCCCGGGAATCTGTGGGGACTCGGTCCAGTCGAGCCAGTTGTCGAACATGGCGATGACCCGCGGCTCACCGCGCGGCTGCTTGATGGCTGGCAGCACGACCTTGCGGGCGAAGCGGTCCCGCGCCATGTGCAGCACCGCGATCTGAAGTCCGGTCTTGCTGCCGAAGTGCGCGAATAGCCCCGACTTGGACATGCCTGCATCGCGAGCCAACGTGCCGATCGACAGGCCCTCAAGCCCAACCAGCGAGGCCCGGCGCAGAGCCAGCTCCAAGATGTCTGCTTTCGTGCGGGCGCCTTTTCCAACCATGGATCTAAAATAGCACGACCGTTCGTACAGTCAACCCCAAACCGCCAAGCGTGCGGTTTAGCCCATGCCGACCATCGCCAAGAAGTCGGTTCGAAGGCCGGCGATCTTGTCTCGCGCCGACGCCTCACTGGCATCGAGTCCACCCTCGAGCGGGACGTTGACCTCGAAGTAGAACTTGAGCTTCGGCTCGGTGCCGCTGGGTCGGGCGAGCACCCGGCTGCCATCTTCGAGCGTCCAGGCCAGCACGTTGCTCTTGGGCAGCAGCACCGGGGTGACTTCGCCAGTCAGCAAGTCGGTGTCGGTGCTGAGCTGGACGTCTTGGGCTCGGACGACCGCGACGCCGCCAATGGAGGCCGGCGCCTTGTCGCGCAGCCCGCCCATGACCTCGGCGATCTTGGCTTTGCCTTCGGCTCCTCGCAGCACAATCGCCGTCTGGTCGGACGCGTACACGCCGTACTTGGCGTACAGGTCGGTCAACGCATCGATGACTGAGCGTCCGCTGGCCTTGTACCAGGCAGCAAGGTCACAGAAGAGCAGCACAGCACTGACGCCATCCTTGTCCCGCACGACCGGCCCGACGCTGAAGCCAATGGCCTCCTCGTAGCCCATCACGAAATGCCCGCCGGCGGCATCGAAGGGAATGGCCGCGTTGGCAATCCACTTGAAGCCGGTCAAGCACTCGGCGTACTCGGCGCCGTGGCGCTTGGCGATGGC
>CAYYHT010000641.1:0-4734 GCA_964471355.1 uncultured Enterobacteriaceae bacterium | reverse complement strand
AATCCGCGCGCCGACACATCCAAGCCGTCCTTGCGCCAGCCACGTACGACCTTTTCGTCGACCAGCAGTCGGCCCTTGGGGTCGGTGAAGCCGATGCGCTCGCCGTCGAGCGCAACCGCAGCACCCGCAACGGGATCGCCGTTCTGATCGCTGACATCGAAGCCAAAGCGGCCGTCCGGCACTGCAGTGGGAATCAGGACCGGGGGCTCGTCGACGCCCCCAACAGTGGGCACACTCGGGTTGAATCCGACGCCCGCAAAGCCACGGAAAGAAGGCGCGCCGAGCTCTTCGTTGATGCCGCGACCCGCACCGACCTGGAAGAAGAAGCCGCTGGGCAGCCGCCCGCGAACGGTGCCGATGAGCTCGGCGGGAAACTCCGACTTCTGCGTGCCGGTGAGCTCATTTGCCGTGATCAGCGAAGACCCCGCTCGCAGCTCGCCGGCCACGGTCAGAATGTCGATCGGTGTGTAGCCGAGCGCAGCCCCACCATGCAGGCCGCCGCTCCCTGCAACAGGCACGCCCTCGAACTCGACCGAACGCCCCATCAGCCCCAGATTGAGCGTCGCATTCAGGCGCCCGGCTCGGTAGCCGCCGGCCAACATGAGTCCGCCGCCCAGGCCCGAATCACCCAACGCGCGCGTCGCATCACCCGTCGGAAGTCGCAGGATTGGCATGACAGACAACGCCAGACCGTCCTGAGTCTCGGCGTCGAGCTTGACGATGCCGATGTGCGCCGAGATCGTCGCGTCGCCAAGCGCCACTCCGCTGCCATTGGCATCGGAGAGCTCGCCGGCGCTGCTGAAGAACAGGGGCACCGAGACGCCAATGCCCACCGGACCCGCCGCAAAGGCCGCTCCGAGGTTGCCGACCACGATGTCGCTGAGCACGGTATGCGGTGTGGTGACAGGCGGGCCGATGTCCTCGAGGGTCTCTGGGTGGACCTCCTGCACCGTCTCTTCGCGCATCAATGTGGTGCCCACATATTCTGTGGTCACAGAGACCCCAACGCCGCCAGGGACCGTCGGCGCATAGAGCGTCAGCGGGTTGTGGTGGTCTCCATCGGTCGCCGGTGGGGGTGTGCCGTGGGCATCAAAGCCCTGCGCGGAGGCGGCAACTGGAAGGAGAGAGAGGAGGAAAGGCAGCGGAAGCAGGCGATTCAGGCGGGTCATTGCGCGAAGCGTAGCACTACGCCGGGCTATCCCGCACCCTGGATGTGTCGCAGCGAATGACCTGTGGTGGTGCTCGTCTCACGAAAACGCGCAGCCGGTGGCACCCCGGTCGCCATTCGCAGTCCCTATTGGTAGATTGGCGGTCGGAGTTGGATACGCGTGCTTGAGCCCGGTGACGAGATTGACATCTGGGTAGTCGAGAAGAAGCTCGGTGCCGGCGGCATGGGCTCTGTGTACCGCTGTCACAACCGCAACGCGACCCGAATCAAGGCCGCCGTAAAAGTGCTTGAAGTCGCGGGTTCACGAGCTCCCGGCGCCCAAGAGCGCTTCATTCGCGAAGCCGAAATTCTGTACCAGCTCGACCATCCGAACGTCGTGCAGGTGCGCAACGTCCGCGTGGACCACTCGCCGCCCTACCTCGAGATGGAGTACGTCGAGGGCGAGGCGATCGAGGACAAGCTGCAGCGCGGCGCCATCGAATTCGAGACAGCCGTCGACTACATGGCGCAGATCGCCGCGGCGCTGGCATACCTGCACAGCATTGGCGTGATGCACCGCGACATCAAGCCAGCCAACATCCTCGCGCGCAAAACAGACAACTGCATCAAGGTCGTGGACTTCGGCCTCGCGATGGAGTCGGACGCGACGCGAATCACGCAGTCCGGCATGACTTTTGGCACCGTCTCCTATGCGCCACCCGAATGGGTGAGCCCCGATCATCTCGATCCGGCGCTGTGGGACCTGTACGCCATGGGCGTCTGCTTCTGGGAGATGCTGACCGGCAAGGTCGCCTTCCCGGTTTCCGGACAGGGAAGCGCCCGGCAACAGGCCATGCAGGTGATTCTGTCCAAACAGAACCACCCACCGCTCGACCCCGGCGAGGGCTACCACGACGATCTGCGAAAGATCATCGGCGCGCTGACGATGGCCGACCCCAAGAAGAGGCCTTCGGACGCGCAAAAAGTGGCCGACGCCATGCTGGCCGTCACCCACACACTCAAGCGGCAGTCGGGTCAGACGCTCCTGCCTCCCAAAGAAGACCTCGACAGCATTGCCGCGACCGCGATGGCCGCCCTCGAAGAAGAGCGTTTTGAGCGCAGCGAGACGGACACCTGGATCTTGGACGGCAAGAAGTCCGACGTTCCGGCGCCCACACGAGCAGAACAGCCCGACACTGTGCTGCGCAACGAAGACGATCCGATCACCGATTCAGGCGCGCCGATTCGAACATCTGAGTTCAACAACGCCACCGGCCAGACCGTGGTGCAGGGCGCCGGAATGATGGTCGGTGCCGCAGCTGGCGCCGGGTTCGCTGTGCTCGGCGTCGTGGGATTGATCGGCGTTGTCACCTTTGCAGCCATCCAGTTCTCTGGCGGCGGAGGCCGACCCGTCGACGTGATCGTGTCCGGACTGCCTGCGGGTACTCCCTTCGACCTGCACCTGGGCGACGCACAGCCGAACAGCAACGACGGCTTCATCTACCACTTCGACAGCGTGCCAGCGGGCCGCGTGCAAGTGGCCTGGGTCGTTGGCGACAACTGCGCCATTGCGGTCTGTCCCGGAAACGAATGCCCAAGCTGGTGCGCAACCTCCTCGCAGACCGAGATGGTGGCCGAAGGCGAAGGCGTGCACACCCTCGCGCTGTCGATCGATCCCCCCCAACAGCGCAAGGTCCGCGTCCTGACCCCCAAGGTCGACGAAAAATACGAGGTCGCATTCACGCTCGCGGGCCACGAAGGCACCCGGGTCAGCGGCCAGGCCATCGAGTATCAGTTGCTGCCGGGGCGCTACGACATGGTGGCCACGACCGGAACCTGCAGCGATTCGGTCAAGGGCTGCGTCGAAAAGGCCGATTGCCCCAAGGGCTGTGCCAGTTGGGCTGGCGACATGATCGTCGACTGGGGCACGGGGCTGGTCGAGGTCAACATCGGCGCCACAAATCCCGCCAAGGGTGCCAGTGACAAAGGCACCACAAAGCCCCCGGACAAGGGCACCACAAAGCCCCCGGACAAAGGCACTACAAAACCCCCGGACAAAGCCAAGGCCCCCGTCGACAAGACGCCTGACAAGGGCACCACAAAGCCTCCATCTGGCGGCACCGGTGCCGCAAAGAACGCCGTCACCGCTGGCCAGTACAGCAAGTGGTTGGCGACGCACCCAGACTGGAGCAAAGAGGGCGCCACATCCAGAGGGCGGGCGACCGGCGACTACCTGAGCGGGTGGGACGGCAACAATCCCCCGGCTGGCGCCTCGGGCGGAGCTGCGGTGAACATTTCTTGGTATGCCGCGAGCGCCTATTGCAAGGGCCGTGGCGGATTGGCGGACAACTCTGCCGAGCCCCACGCATGGACCCAGGCGCACTTTATTGAGTACCGCCAAGAAGGCGGCAAGCCCGCCTTCCACGGCAACGGCGACGGCGTCGCGTCGACGGCGGTCACGATGAAAGACAGCAACGCGTTCACCGGCTTCCGCTGCAAGAGGTAGCGCGACCCATGTTCGACTCCGGCTGGGTAGCGGTAGGGCAGTTTCGCGGCGCCCCCGTACGCATCCACTGGTCCATCGTGGTCGGCGCTCTGTTCTTTGGCGGACTCGCCTTTGTCCCGGTCTTCTGGGCCGCCTTCTTTGGGCTGATTCTGGTGCACGAGGTTGGGCACGCTGTGCTTGTACGCTGGAACGGACTGCGCGTCGTATCGGTGGATGTGCACGGCTTTGGTGGCATGTGCCGCTGGACAGGCATCACCTCGCCGCTGCAGCACGCCGGCATTGCCTGGGGCGGGGTGCTGGCCCAGTTCGTGGTCTTCCTGATGGCGACCGCAGTCGTCTGGGTTGTGGGCCGTCCAACCGGGTCTGTGGGCATTCAGCTGGTCGATGTGCTGATCGATACGAACCTGTTGTTCATGATGTTCAACCTGCTGCCCATTCCTCCGCTCGACGGCTCCGAGGCATGGAAGTTCTTCCCGCTGATGCGCAATCGCTGGCGGCGGCTACAGGCGAAAAAGCGCAAAGCTGAGATCGAAGCGGAACTCGACCTGCTCAACGCCATCGATAGACAGGTCCGCGACGACAACCGTCCCGACGACGACATCTGGAACTAGACTGCGCACCGTGAAACTCGCCTACCACTACTTCCCGCGCTCGCACTGGTCCCGCATCATCTCCCTGGTGCTCTTCGAGAAGGGCCTGTGGAATGACGTCGAGCGAAATCTGGTCGACATTCGCGAAAACGCCAGCTTTGACCCAGATTACTTGCGCCTAAACCCCCGCGGCGTCGTGCCCACATTGGTCGTCGATGGCGAGGCCTGGTGCAACAGCCCGAACATCGCCACACGCCTCGACGCCGTGACCGGACCGCCGATGATGCCCTCGGACCCCAACGCCGTCGAGTGGGTCAAGGAGCTCGAAAGGGCCAAGGTCATGCACCTGTCCTATGAAGTCTGGACGCGCGGCCTCAAGGGCGAGCAAAGCAAGGACATCCTGGACGACAAAGTGGAGCGAGCACGCCTCTATGCCGATGCCCATCCGGCCCAGCGCGAGCTGTATGAGCGAAAGGGTCTGTATTTTCAGA
>CAYYHT010000640.1:0-4740 GCA_964471355.1 uncultured Enterobacteriaceae bacterium | reverse complement strand
AGGTCTCGCCGCGCCTGAGCTGCCAGCCCGACTCCATGCGCAGCATCAGGCCAGTGTTGGTCTCGCCGGGGTTGCCATACTCAAAGTACCGGCCCTCGGCGCCGACAAACTCATCGACCCGGTAGCTGGCGTCGACGGTCGAGCTTGTGTTGCATGCGGCCAGCAACAGCAGCAGCGCCGCAGACCTCACTGGGTCCACTGGGGAATGTGATTGCTGGTCGTCACGTCCTGGTTGGGCAGCCAGAAGGCCGGCCAGCTCGGGTCTTGGTCGGCTTCGGCCAGGGCCGGGTCAAAGGCCGAGACCCAGATCTGGGGATTGCCTGCGGTGATGTCTCCATAAAAGCGCTTGCTGGCGAAGGTGAGCCACAGCACGTCGTCGTCGGGCAGGGGACCCCAGCGCGGCCAGCTGTTGGTGAGCTGGCCTTCGTTGTTGGCGAAGTCCAAGCGCACGTTGTGCTGGCCATCTTTGCTGACCACCCACACCTCGGCGTCGGGGTCGTCATAGGCGTCGCCAGTCGACACGTTGTAGGCAATCCACTCGCCGTCGGGGGACCACGTCGGGTAGTAGGCCTTCTTGCCCGCTCCTGGATCGATGAGCACCGTCGGCGTGCCGAACTGCCCGTCTCCGAGGTGGTCCATCAGCGCCAGCCGGCCGGGTCCGGCCCAGCTCCAGTCCGCGGCATGTCCGTCGGTCCACGAGAACACCACCTGGCTGCCGTCGGGGGACCAGTCGGGGTGGGTGCCGCCTCCGGCCACCGTGAACTCGTGCATGAACGTGCCAGTGCGGGCATCCCAGACGCGGAACTTGCCCTCGAAGGTTCCGAGCAGCCAGTCGCTGTCAGGGCTGAAGGTCTTGAAGTTCGCGTATTGGGTGTCCGCTGGGATGATGTCGCTGAAGTCGCTCAGGCGCTTGACGCCAAGGCTCTGGTTGCCGCCGTCATAGGTAAAGGCCATCGTGCCTTCGTTCGAGATGACGTGGCAGGCGACGCAGCGACCCGCCTGGGCCTGGGTCAGAAAGTCGTAGCTCTCTTCGCCGTAGGGAATCGCCTTGAAGCCGCCGACCGAGGTGCTCCAGTAGACGATTTCGCCGTTTGCATCCATGCGGTTGACGTGGACCTCAATGGGCTTTTCGGCCAGATAGGCGCCGTCGACGATCGCGGAGAGTTCAGCCTCGATGGAGCCGCCGGCGTTGGTGCTCGTGATCGATGGCCACAGCGCGCTGTCTGCGTTCCAGCGTGTCTCGGTCGTGTACACGGACAAGTCGGTGGTCGCCGAGGTCAGGCGCAGGCGGTAGGCCGATGCGCCCAGGTCTTTCCACATGAAGCTGATGGACGGGGTGTTCCGGGGGATGTTGACCCCGTCTTCGGGGTACAGCCAGCTGTCGGTCAGGGCCGAAAAGGGCTCGCCGGCGAACTGCTCGGGGTCGATGGACTCGTCGAGCACGATGGCTTCGGCGTACAACACATTCACGGTCGCGCGCCCAATGATCCCGTCGAGCTCGGCTGTGATCCAGGTGACGCCGCCGTTGGTGGACGACGGCGTAAACAGGCCGCTGTCATCGATCTCGCCGGCGCTGCGGTTGCTGACTCCCCACTCGACGACGGGCAGGGGAACCACACTGCCCTCGGCATAGTGCGCGGTGGCGTTGAACTGAACCGGTGTTGTGCCCAGCGGTCCCGTCTCGATCTCGAGTTCGAGCGGGTCGACGGATATT
The DNA here is from genome assembly GCA_964471355.1 of uncultured Enterobacteriaceae bacterium. Taxonomy (GTDB): domain Bacteria; phylum Myxococcota_A; class UBA796; order UBA796; genus CAYYHT01. The sequence goes on along the minus strand of CAYYHT010000640.1, from coordinate 3,026 downwards.
TCGACGATGCCGGGTCCGTCGACCGAGAAGCCGCCGTTGCACGCGAACATTGCGAGGAGAAGCGTCATGAGCAGGTAGACTACCTCGGCATGCGCCCCACACTCACCATCGCTTTGTCCCTCTGTGCTGGCTGCACCGAATACGACTACGCGGAGTACCGCGAACATCAGACTTGGGACCAGGCCAGCGACATTGCCGCTGCGGACGTGCTGTTCGTCGTCGACAACTCAGCATCCATGTCCGAAGAGCAAGCCCGCCTCGGCGACAACTTTGCGGCCTTTGTTGATGTCGTCAGCGACACCTTCGCTGACTTTCAGCTTGGCGTGGTGACCACCGACGTCGACGGTGCCGAAGCCGGGGTCCTTCGCGGCGGCATCATGACGTCTGACGATACCGACCTCGGGGCCAGCTTTCTGACCGCGATTGACGTCGGCACATCGGGCTCCCGCGACGAGCGCGGCTTTGCGGCAGCGTTCTTGGCGGCAGCACACCCGCAGAATGCAGGCTTTGTGCGCGAGGGAGCGCGATTCAACATCGTGATCTTCAGCGACGAGGATGACCACACGCCACAGAGCGTCGATGAGGTGATGGAGATCATCGACAACCTCAAGGGGGACGGTGACTACGCCTTTCACGGGGTCATCGGTGACTTGCCCGATGGCTGCGCCTCTGGGGCGGGCGCAGCAGATGCGGGCATGCGCTACGAACAGGCCATCGCTCGCTCAGGAGGCTTTCAGCAGTCCATCTGCAGCGACGACTATTCGGACCTGCTGACCAAGGTCGGTCTAGATGTTGCCGGACTGACCGATACCTTCCTTCTCGACGAGGTTCCCGAACCGGACTCCATCGAGGTCCGCGTCGATACAGTCCTCATGCATCAGCGGGCCATCGATGGCTGGCGCTACTCCCCGGGCGAGAACGCTCTGGTGTTCGATGGTCGGTCCGTTCCCCGACCCGGCATGCAGGTCACGGCGACCTACGGGCTGCTGTTGGGCGGCCAGAACACGCCGTAGCGGCGGTTTGTCGCCTGCGGCGCGAGGGAGTGCGCATCGCTCGATCGGGCCGCCGTTGGCCGAAGCCGAAGACAGACCGTGCCGACGACTCGGCTGGCGAGCTGATTCGACTCACAAGTTTTTGCCGCGCCTTATGACAGTCGCCTTGCATCCTCGGTTTTACCCTTAGGAGGGCTGCATCAAAACACCCACTCAAGGAGTTCCCAAATGGATGACGCACTCACTCGCATTGCGGTCTGGATCGGCCTGCTGATCCTCGTCAACGTCTTCACCGTTCCCGCCCTCGGCATCATCGTCTACTAATGGACGCACTTGCCCCAACCCCCGAGACAGCGCTCGATCAGGGCCGTGTCACCGCGGTCGCCGAGCGTCTTCTCAACCTAGGCTTGGCAGGCTCGGTCCTTTGGTGGACCGGCTTGTCGCTGCAGATGGCTACCGCATGGGCTCCGGTCCATGTCGCCATTGCAGGCCTGAACCTCACCGTCGCCGTCCTCTTGGCGACGCGCGAGTCCGAGCAGCGAGCCGCCGCCTGGACAGACATTGGTCTGTGTCTGCCAGCCGTCGTCTCGGGCGGTCTGGCCCTGAAATTGGCCGCCGATCCCACCGCATGGCCCTTGATCGCACAGATGATGTTCATCATCGGTTCGGTCGGTGCGGTGGGATCCTTGCTCGCCCTCGGCAAGTCCTTCTCGGTCATGCCCGGCGTGCGCAGCATCGTCGAGACCGGACCCTATGCGCTGGTTCGCCACCCGGCCTACGCTGCCCAGTTCCTGATGATTCTGGCTTGTTCCATCGTCGTCAGCGGCCCCTGGGGCATCGCTCTGGCGGTCGCGAGCTTCGCGACACTCGCCGTCCGCATCAATGTCGAGGAGCGCTTGCTGCTCAAAGAGCCGCAGTACGCCGCCTATGCCGCGCGGGTCACGAGCCGTTTTGTCCCCGGACTCTGGTAGCGGACGCCTTCAGCGAGCGGCGAGGTTGGCCGCTCGTTGGGCGTGTCGCTCGCGAATGAACTCGATGTCGTCCCGTGGAATGGCGTCGATGAGGTCGCGGGTGTACTGCTGCTTTGGACCCGCATAGATGGCGTCGCTCGCACCGGCCTCGACGATGATGCCGTCCTTCATCACGAGCATGACGTCGCTCATGAACTTCACCACCGACAGGTCGTGGCTGATGAAGATGTAGGTCAGCTTGCGCGTCTCTTGAAGCCGCTTGAGCAGGTTCAGCACCTGGGCCTGCACCGACACATCGAGGGCCGAGACCGACTCGTCGCAGATGATGAACTTGGGCTGCAGGGACAGGGTCCGGGCGATGCAGATTCGCTGACGCTGGCCGCCCGAGAACTCGTGCGGGTAGCGACGCAGGTACTCGGTCGACAGGTCGACCTCTTCGAGCAGGGCGGCGGCCATGTCTCGGCGCTCGGCGGCGTCCTTGCCAATGCCGTGCACCGTCATGGGCTCGACGATGGCCTGCTCGACCGTCAGGCGGGGGTTGAGGGACGAATAGGGGTCTTGGAAGATGATCTGCATGTCGCGACGCAGCTGCTTGATGGTCGCGGTGCGCTGGCCGTCAAACATCTGGGTGAACGCAAACTTGCTGTCCGAAAGGATCGACAGATCCTGTCCCCGGTAGCTCAGCGAGCCCGAGGTTGGGTTGACCAGATGCAGAATCGCCCGGCCGGTGGTGGTCTTGCCGCAGCCCGACTCGCCCACCAAGCCCAGTGTCTGGCCCTCGAACACGTCGAAGCTGATGCCATCGACGGCCTTGACCCACCGCTGAACCCGCCCGAACAGGTCGCTCTCGAGCGGGAACCAGACCTTGAGGTCCTTGACCGACAGCACGGGGTCGCCCTTGCCCTCGGGCATCTTTTCTCGGGCCCCCGTCATGAGCTCTTCGGAGCGCTCTGGGGTCAGAACTCGCTCCTCCATCATGACTTCGCCGTCCTCGACCCAGGTCTTGAGGAAGTCGTCGACCGTCGGCAACAGGCGGTACTTGGTGTCCAGGCGCGGCCGGCAC
>CAYYHT010000639.1:0-4764 GCA_964471355.1 uncultured Enterobacteriaceae bacterium | reverse complement strand
TGTCTCTGGCCGTCGTCGATCGGTGACGGGACAGGCATCCAGACCCGCTAAAACAGCCACTAGAGCGTTGGCAAGCCCCTTGCAGTGCACCTCATCAGGAGGTCCAATGCGACTGTTTCTTCCCTTTCTCGCCGTCCTCGCCGCTTGCGATGAGGTCCAGATCATTCCGCCGCCCGAGGCAGAGCACATCGACACCGAGATCTGCTTCGTCGGAGAGAGCAACGCCAGCACCACCAATGCGCTCGGCGAAGCATGCGAAGCCCCCACCGACTCGCTGTCCTACAGCATGCTCGGACCCAACGTCATGCTGCTTGTCGACAAGTCCGGCTCCATGCAGGGAGACAAGTGGGCAGCCCTGCAGTCCCTCACCCCCTACCTGCCCGCTGTAGGTGCCCGCTCCAATCTGGGCCTGTCGATCTTCCCGGGTCCGAACAATGCCGACGATTGCGCTGTGACCAACAACGAGATGGTGCCCGTCGCGGAGGGAGACCTGGCAGCCGGGCTGGTGTCCGAGATGCTGATCAGCATCAATCCGGATGGATCCACCCCGATGGGTGCGGCCCTCGACAAGCTGGTCGACAACCCGGGGCTGTCCTGCACCAACCGCGACAACATCGTGGTGTTGCTCTCCGACGGCGCCGAGAGCTGTGACGGCGACCCGGTGCGCGCCGCCGAGAAGCTGGCGACCTCGGAGGTTCCGGTCGAGCTGTTCGTCATTGGTTTTGCTACCGACGCAGATGACAACAGGCACCTGCAGGAGATCGCCAGTGCCGCAGCACCCAGCACCGGACCGGACAACTTCTACACGGCAGCGACGGTCGAAGAACTGCTGACCCGTCTGTACACGGTCACGGCGACCTGTACGGCTCAGCTCGACGGCGCGGTGAGTGCTGAGGAGTTGATCGTGAGCCTGGACGGTCAAAACGTGCAGCACTGCACCGATGAGCGCTGCGAGTCGGGGTACACATATGACCAAGATCACGCGACAATTCGCTTGGAAGGAAGCGACTGTTTGGCCCTGCAGGACGGCCAATGCCACGACCTCGGCTTTACCCTCGCATCGAACTGAAGACTCCAACCCGCCACGACACAGACCGATACGCTGGATACAATCCAGCCCGTTTCGCCAAGGGAACGGTCTCACGTGGCGGGGGGTTGCACTCCCCGTAGAGGGGAACCCACTTCATGCGCATTCCGCATCTGCTTGCGGCACTCGGCCTCGCGACCGGTCTGGCCGCCAGCCCCGCCGCCCATGCCGGCGACAAGACAAACGTCATCTTGATCATGTGGGACGCGGCTCGTCCCGACCACATGACCAACTATGGCTATGAACGAGACACCACCCCGGTCATGAAGAAGTTCTTCGACCAGGGGGCCGTGTACGAGCATGCCCAGTCCACTGCTCCGTGGACCGTGCCTTCGATGGCTGGCGTCTTTACGGGCCTGTACTCCCACAACCACAAGTGTGACTACGCGACCGAGGGCAGCACCCTCGACCTGACGACCGACGCCCACACCATGGCCGAGGCCATGAAAGACGCGGGCTACGCGACAGGTCTGTTCAGCGCCCAGGGCATCTACATGAAGCAAGAAGGCTTCAAGCAGGGCTTTGACCGCGCCGAATTCCTAGGCTCGCGCAAGCTGGTGTCGACCGCCCTCGAGTTCGTCGATGCCAACAAGGACAAGCCCATCTTCGAGGTCGTGTACTGGTTCGACCCCCACGCGCCCTACGAGCCACCTCCGGCCCACAATCTGTGGAACGACGCGTCGGTCGAGCAGCCGCTGAACATCCACTCCAGCAAGACCGAAAAGCCCGGCTTCCACAAGCATGGCCAGCTCAACTCGGGCAAAGACTCGCTCACCGACGCCCAGTACCAGCAGCTTCGCAACCTGTACGACGGCGAGATTCACGCGAACGATGCCGAGTTCGGCAGGCTGATCAGCGAGCTTGCAAAGCGCGGCCTGACCACCGAGAACACGCTGTTCATCTTCAGCGCCGACCACGGAGAGGGCTTCAACGAGCATCCCCGTCAGCGCGTGTGGCACGACATTCCGTACGAGACCGTGCTCGATGTGCCTCTGATGATGCGTGGGCCGGGCGTCAAAGCCGGAACTCGGGTCAAGACAAACGTGCGCACCATCGACATCTACCCGACGGTGCTCGAGGCCACCGGTGCCACGTCCAAGCACAAGCTGAACGGCGAGTCGCTGTTTCCGCTGCTGGCGACGCCAAACGCCCCCAACCGCGTAAACTTGGGCACCAGCCACTTCGTCGGTGCAGTGGCCTTTGTGCGCGACGATCAGCACAAGCTCATCTTCAGTCGCCGCGGCGGCAAGCCCACCGAGGTCTATGCGACCAGCGACCACGCCGAACAGACCAATCTGGCCAGCGACGCGGCCTTGGTGGCTTCCCTGAAAAAGAAGCGAGAGCAGCTGATCGAGAGCACCAAGATCGACATCAAAGAGACTGGCACAAGCGCCATGAGCGACGAAGAGATTCAGGCCCTGTGCAGCTTCGGCTACATCACCGGCCCGCAGTGCGACTAGAGCGGGCTGTGCCCATGGGCGAGACGAAGCTCGCCCCTCCTTGGGCCTGCCCATGGGCGAGACGAAGCTCGCCCCTCCTTGGGCCTGCCCGAGGGCGAGACGACGCTCGCCCTCCTTGGGCCTACCAGACCCACCCCATGCTGACGTCTGGGGACCAGAATCCGTTGGTCCCTCCCACGATGCCGAAGCGGGTCTTGGACGAGCCGCGCTCCTGCCCGTAGAGCAGAAAGGCCACCCCACCGGCGGGAATCAGCACGTTGTCGCGCAGGGTAGTGCCCGCATTCAGCTCGACCCGGGTACGCATCTCGCGATCGTTGATCTTGAACGTGCGATGGGGCGGCAGCTCGAACTGAAATGCCGGCAGAATGAGCGGCTGCAAGGCGGTGTTCGACAACGGGAAGGTCACGGTGCCCAGCCGCATGCCGACATGAGCGGGATGATTCGAACCCGTCTGCTTCTTGACCGGTACCTGCGCGCGCACGGTCATCACTGGTCCGATCTCGAAGCCTAGGTGCACCTTGCTGTGCTTGCGTCGCTCATTTCGGTATCGAGGCCAGCCGCGCCACTGCTGGTGGGTGATGACCACCTGCCAGTCCCATTCGACGCCGTACAGGGCGTTCACCGAGATGCCCAGGCCTGGCCGGACACCGCCGCCCTTGTAGCCAAACTGCTTGGCGTAGCGAAGTCCTCCTCCAAAGGCCAAGCCATTGCTGACCACCTGAACGCCCCAAAACTGCCGTCCGACCATGTACCAGCCGCGGCCCCAGTTGGCCTCGAGCAGCAGCGGCAGGCGCTCGCGCAGGCCTCGGTACGAGTGCAGATAGGTGGGCATCAAGTCCACCCCAAACCACGTCACCGACGGCTGGGGAGGCGCATAGCCGATGCAGGCGGTCGTATAGACCGGCGAGCCCGCATAGGCCACGGGCCCCGGGGTGGTGAAGTCCCAGTCCCGCTGGTCTTCAACCCGTCCCGCCGCCACGCCGACGCCCTGCATGCAGCCGGCCCAGAAGTACTCGCGCTGCTGAGCCGACGCGTCGGTACACAGAACGAGGAGCAGGGCCAGCAGGACGCGCATCATGATTCGATGCTACCCGGACCGCTACCAGGTGAAGGTGGCCTTCACCGGTTTGTGGTCGGAAAGCGCCATGCCCTCCTCGTATTCGATGACCTCGACAGCCTTTGCAGACAGGCAACGGCCATCGGTGTTCCGAACATAGACGCGATCGAAGCGCTCGTGTTCGCCGGGCTGGTCGTAGGTCAGTGTGTCGGTGCCGGTTGCGTCGGCCACATCGACAAAACCCGCCGCCACGATGCGGTCGTGGGTGATCCGGTCCTCGTCCAGGCTCGAGTACAGATTGAAGTCGCCGACCAACACCATCGGCCCTGGATTCCGCGCCGCTTGTTCCAGAATCTGCGTCATCTGGCGCGAGCGCACCTTGGCCTGCTTGTCGCCGTACTGGGCCTGCAGGTGCGTATTCCACACCGCCAGCTCACCAAATCCCGGAACGTCGACGGTGCTGGTCATCCAGCCTTTCTCTTTGAGGCGCTCGATGCCGCGCGCGGTCTCGAAGTGCGAGATCGAAGACTGGCGAACGTTCAGGCGTGAATAGAGCGCTAGGCCACTGTCCCCTTGCGGCGAGGGCGGGGCAAACAGTCGATCCAGGGACAGCATCGGCAGGGCCCCACGCCAGACTTCCTGCAGCCCGACCACGTCGTAGCCTTGCTCGTTGAGCCAGTTGGAGATCTGCGGCAGTCGGGACCGCCGTCGCTTGGCGATGGGTGCGGGCAGGCCCCACGCGTTGAAGGTGACCACATCGAGCTCGCTGTCACCGGCCTGGTCGGGGCACTCAGCCATCGCAGGCGAAGCAAACAGCATGGCAGCACTGGTGAGGAGGACCCGAATCATCTTCTAGAAGCTAGGGATGCCGCGCGCAATGCACAACCCACTGAGACCGAACGTGACGAGGTCAAGGACTCTTCCACTAATGGACGCCGTAGGAGCGGTAGTGCCCTCTCCTCGATGCCGTCAAAAGAGACTGCGAAGTTCGGTGTTTTCGAGAAGCCTCGCCAGCCGTTCCTTCAGCTTCTGGGGGTCGGTGAACGGGTGCTCCTGAAAGAGTGCCGGATAGCTTCCGGCGAGGGTCTCGGAGACCACACTGGCATCGCGAGAGGCCACCTCGCCAACCGAAGCCACCCGGTCCCGGTGGAACTTGAGGT
>CAYYHT010000638.1:0-4766 GCA_964471355.1 uncultured Enterobacteriaceae bacterium | reverse complement strand
CCCGACGAGACGTGGGTCAGCTACGAGCTGGTCACCGCCATGGATGCCGACGGACGCAAGAAGTTCTCGGAAGCCGACGGAGGCGCACTGCAGGCCAAGATGCTCGGCCAGGGTATTCCGGCGCAAGAGAAGGAAGAGCCTGAGGAAGAAGAGTCGTGGCTCGACACCGCCAAGGGCTGGTGGGACGACCGCGGCGAGATCATGGACAAGGCGAAGTCCGCCGCGGGCCTCGGCTGGGACATGATCGACGGCTTCTTTGGAGGCAAAGACGGCACCGACCTGAACCGCGTCCAGGAATTGATGGGCGGCGACCTCGGCGGAGTCAAGCTCGACGAGAGCCAAGAGAACGTGCTGGACGTCGACATCGACAGCGGCAACGGCGAGGCCAAGGCCAAGATCCCCAGCTTGGCCATCTCCAGCATCTCCACCTCAGCTGGTGGCGTGAACATCGAGACCGGTGCCGGCAATGTGACCGGCGTCGAGATCACGGCCAAGGCAGCGACCCCCGGCAAGCCCGAATCTGCCGTCTCGGCCAACGTCGCGACGCTCGATTGGAATGACATCAACATCGGTGGCGAGCTGTTCTCGGCGGCGATTCCTAAGATTCTACTGACTGCCCTGAACATGAAGCGCTCAAAGGTCGCCATCGACCCAGCAACGCCAACGGGCATGAGCGAGCTGACCGACTTGGTCATGGGCGACCTCAAAGAACTGGCCCAAGACCTGGCCATGATGCTGCCCGGTACCTTCCACGACGCCGTCGGCGCACAGGAAGACACCAACGGCGTGGGCGTGGTCGACCGCGCCATGCAGAACTTCGGCGGTGCACAGGACTACTCGCTCAACCTGGGCACAGCGCAGCTTCCCGGCGGCGCCAGCTACACCGACAAGGTCAGTGGCGACACCGACGAGATCGGCTCGATGACCATGGCCGGCTTCGAGTTCACCCTCGAGCATCAAGACACGATCCAGATGCTCACGGACGAAAAGAACGCCCTCGAATCCAAGGGCGACCTCACGGGTCCCGAAACCGAACGTCTGGACTTCATCGGACCCGAGCTTGAACGCCTGGGCGGTCTGGTCAACGAGAAGAAGGGCCTGGACGCCCGGGTCGAAGCCGGAGAGGCACTGTCGACCGGCGACCAAGATCGCATGATCATGATCCAGCGCGAGCTCGAGACTGGCGTGGCGACCATCAAGCTGGGCATGCTCCAGGTCAGCGGAATCGACCTCGAGAGCGCCGACACGACGGCAGACATGGTGACCATCGGTGGTCTCGAAGCCACAGTCACTTCGCAGAGCCTCGGCACCAACGACCTCATGGGTCCGCAAACCAGCGAAGAGCGAGCAGAATCGCTCGCCTCGGCGATGGCCGCCTATGCAGACAGCCAGCTGACCACCGAGCAGCTCATCGCCAAGAAACAAGCCGAGCTCGCCGCAGACAAGGCTGCTGGCGACAAGGATGGCAACACCGACAAGACCGGCGAGTCCCCTTCCCTGGGCGACAACATCATCGACATGTCCGTCGAGCAGGTCGCGGTGGACAACATGACCGTCGCTGGCGACCACGTCGACTCTGCCAAGCTGGGCGGTCTGTCCGTCCAAGGAACAGGAACCGCGGTCGATGCCAGCCTCGATTCCGCCTCGGTCGCAGGCGTCGACGCGCAGGGCACCAAGCTCAACTCGGCGTCCCTCAGTGATGTCGACCTCTCGGCCAAGGGTGACGAGGTCAGCGGCTCTGTCGGCAGCCTCAACGCCAAGGGCCTCGATGCGAACACCGGCGGCATGCACGCCGCAGCCAGCGACGTCGCCGTCTCTGACGTCGCCTTCGATGCGAACACCGCGGACAAGACGCTGCACTCCGGCTCGATCGGCTCTGCGAGCGTCACCGACCTCGACTACAGCGACGGAAGCACCTCGGCCAAGGCCGACAGCATCACCACCAAGGGCGTGAGCGCCGAGGGTGCGTCATCGGACGGAGCTAAGGCAGCCGGAATCGACGAACTCGATGTTGCGGGCCTTGAGTACAAGGGAGGCGGACGCGAAGCGACCATGGGCTCGGCCAGCATCCGCGACCTGTCCGTCGAAGATGTCGACAAAGAGGGCGAGATGGGCTCGCTGCACCTGGGCTCGGCCAAGCTCGGCGATGTCGAGAGCCAGTACGGCGACCGCCACGGCACCGTCGAAGACCTCGAAGTTCACGGCCTCGACGCCAAGGGTGTCAAGGGCGAGAGCGCCAAGAGCACCGGCTTCGACAGCGCCTCGATCACCGAAGCACACATCCAGGACGGCGACACCAAGCTCGACGTCGGGCAACTTGACGTCGCGGACGTCAAGGGCACCGGAGTCGACCTGGACGGTGCGGACAGCATCGGTGTGGGCTCGGCCTCGGCAACAGATGTCGGAGTTGCGACCGGGGACAGCTCGACCACCATCGGGTCCGCCAACGTCGAGGACCTGAGCCTCACGGACATGGACAACAAGGCCGGCAGCGTGGGCAGCGTCGACCTAGGCAAGGCATCGGTGAGCGACGTCTCACAGAAGTCGGGCGACGCTTCGACCACCGTCGGCTCCGCATCCATCGAAGAGCTCCACGGCAAGGGAATCTCGTCCGACGGGGCCAACAGCGTGAGCCTGGGCAGTGCGTCGGTCAACGACGCTCACGTCAAGGACGGCGACATGAGCGCCGACATCGGCAACGCCTCCATCACGGATGTGAACGCGCAGGGCGTGACCAAGACGGGCGCCGAGAGCGTGCATGTCGGCGGCGCCGGCGTGACCGACGTGGCCTACCAAGACGGTGCCACGAGCGCATCGGTGCAGTCCGCATCCATCAACGACCTGGACGCCAAGGGGCTCGGCACCGACGGGGCTGACAGCCTCGACCTGGGCAAGGCCTCAGTCACCGACGCCAAGTACAAAGACGCCGACCGCGAGGCGAGCCTCGGTGGGGCTCAGGTCAACGACCTCTCAGTCTCTGGTGCCAGCGCATCGGGTTCAGTGGACAACGCGACCATCGGCTCGGTCGGCGCAGCGGATATCAAGTACAAGGACGGCGAGTACGACGCATCGATTGGCTCGGTCAAGGCCAACGACGCCCAGGCCAAGGTCAACGCCGACGGCAGCATGGTGGCCGGTGTGGGCGGAGCCGAAGTCAATGACTTGGCCGCCAGCTCGAAAGATGGCTCGATGGACGCCAGCCTGGGACAGGCTTCGGTTGGCAAGACAGGCGTCGCCACCGACTCCGAGGGCAACGTGACGGCAGCGAGTGTGGACGGGCTGACGCTCGACGACATCCACGTGCAGCTGATGAACATGGACCTGTCGGCCGATAAGTCTGCGGGTGGCTCCGAGCAGGCAGCTCCACAGGCTGGACCGGCAGACAAGGTCAAGGGCAGCGCCTTTGCAGGTGCTAGCGGCATGTTCAGCGTGAACATCCCTCTGAACAAGTACGGATGCGGGGTCGTCTCGCTCAAGGTGCCGGCAGTCAACGGTCGCATCGACATCGCCTCGATTGACGTCAGCGCCACCGAAGGCCCCGGCTTTGGTCTCATTCAGAAGATCGTGGACGGCAGCCAGTCGATGCTGGACATCGAAGACGGGCGCGGCCTGGTCGTCGAGATCTTGGGCATCAACCTGAGCGTGTTGATGGACACCCGGGACTTCGCGGGTCTGCAGACCAGCGACATCGACGCCGGCGGCGAGAGCGGAGGCATTCTGCTCGAGCACTTCGTCGAGGGCATGGCCAACGGAGTCGGTCAGGCGTCGCTGAGCCCGCAAGTACTCGCGCAGCTTGAAGAGGACAGCAAGAAAGCCCGCAAGCGGGAGGGCAAGCGCGACAAGAAGGACGCCAAGAAGCAGGCCAAGGCCGAGCGCCGCGGCGAGATCGAGCCCGAAGGTCCGGAGCTCGACCCCGAAGAGCAGATCGCCTCAATCGAAGCGATGCTGGCCGAGCAGAACATCCCGCTCAGCGGCATCACCATGAACCTGGGCGGCCTGAAGGGCGGCGGGTTCAAGCTGGGCGACGGCGAGCTGGGCTCGTCCGCCGCCGGAGCAGTGCTCGACGACGAAGGGCGCGAGGGCGTCAACGAATTCACCATCGACGCCAACCTCGGCGAGAGCGTCAAGGTCGGGGCCAACGAGCTGCACGCCAGCTCACTGCATGCGACTGGACCCGGCGGCGAGGCCATCAACCTCCAAGACGCCGGCGTACGCGGCCTGAACGTCACCGTCGACAAGCCGCTCTCGAAAGAGCGCGACATCTCGGTCGACGTCGAAGGCATGGACGTGAAGTCCATCCGCATGGGCGACACCGGCCAGCTCGCAGCACTCGACGCCTTCAAGAAAGACAGCTGAGCTCGACCGGATAGAGGGTCGGCGTGAATCGCTCAGCCCTCCCACTTGCCGCTGCGATGCTGCTCATCGCAGGGGCGCTCATGCTCGTCCCGTCATCGGTGGTGCCCGGCGTGCACCACGCGCATCCAAGCGACGTGCCACCCGCAGTGGGCAAACCCAACGTGCTGCTGATTGTTGTCGATACGCTGCGAGCCGACTTCCTCGGCGTTTACGGTCAACCAAGACCCACAAGCCCGCGGCTGGATGCAATCTCTGAGAGCGGCGTTCGCTTTGTGAACCATTATTCGAATTCATCGTGGACGCGCCCGGGCATGGCGACCATGCTGACCGGCATGCACCCGCGGACCACGGGTGTTCACGAAGAACGCTACGACGTGCTGCCCGAGGACATGACCACACTCGCCGAGCAC
>CAYYHT010000637.1:0-4775 GCA_964471355.1 uncultured Enterobacteriaceae bacterium | reverse complement strand
CCCCAGCGGCTTCAAGAAGGAGCTGCTGGTCTCGGCCAACTGGCTGCGGGAGCGCGATCTCGATCCACCGGCCGGCACCGTCGACAAGAGTCGATCCATGCTGGCGCCTCGGGCCGCACTTCACATCGGTCGGGATGACTGGATGCCCTACCACGCCCGCACCAGCTGGCACTTTGGCCCGACAGCCGAAGTGCAGTGGGACCCCGGCGAGGCCCTTGCGTGGACCTGGGGAGTCGAGCTCGGCCTGGGCTACCGGCTCTTCCAGCCCAGATAGGCCGCCAACATCAGGCACAGCCAGCCGATCGTCGTAAAGAACAGCGGCATCAGCTTCTGCGTGAGGCGAATGGCCTCGTTGATCGAGGTGCGCTGGCTCCACCGTTCGAGGTCGCGTGTGTGCCGTGCCTCGGCAGCCAGAGCGTCGAGGATGAGCGTCTTCTCGGCGACCCGGGACCGCGCGTAGCCCGTGGTGCGCCGCTTGAGCTCGGCAGCACAGAACCGATTGTTGAAGGTGTGCATGTCCTTGGTGCACAAGGCGAGCTGCTGCTTCACCGGTTTCATCGGTGGAGGGGCTGAGCATTGCGGCAGGAATGCACAGCCCAGACAGAGCCATGCCAGCAGCAGGGGGAGACGCCAGGACACGGGTTCATGGACCCGAGTGGGTGCTGACGGTTCCCGTCTTGGACCGGGAGCGATGGATCGGCGGGGCAGACACACTTAGTCCCCGACCGTGAGCGCCCCCTACCCACCGCGCGCGATGCGCATCGTGTTTCTGATCACCCGTGGCGACGACTTCGCCGGGGCCCAGCTGCATGTGCGCGACATCGCGAACGGCTGCCGTGAGCGCGGCTACGACGCGATTGTGTTGGCGGGCAACGACGGTGAGCTTGGCGATCAGTGCCGGCAGCTCGGGGTGCCTTTCTATGTGGTGAAGCACCTGCAGAGGGCCCTCGATCCCATCGAAGACCTGCGGGCGCTGCGGCACGTGCGCAAGTGGCTGCGTCGGTTGCGGCCGGACTTGGTCACGTGTCACACCGCCAAAGCTGGCTTGTTGGGTCGGGTGGCGGCGCGCAGCATGGGCATTCCGGTGCTGTACACGGCCCACGGCTGGCAGTTTGCCGAAGAAGTTCCTCCCTTTCCCCGGCGCATGTACCGGTTGTTCGAGACCTTCGGCGCCCAGCTTGGCGATGGCGTCATCACGGTCTGCGAGCAGGATCGACAGTTCGCGCTGCGCTACCGCGGCTTCCGCGATCACCAAGTCCACACCGTGCACAACGCGATGTCCGACATCGAAAACGAGCTGCGTGCGGACGCCTCCTCCGCTCCTCCCCGATTCTTGATGGTCGCCCGGACGGCCCCCCAAAAGGACCACCCGACCCTGCTGCATGCGCTGACCGGACTGACCGAGCTCGATTGGCACGTGGACTTCGTCGGCGACGGTCCGGCCTTCGACGAACACGTCGCGCTGGCGTCCGAGCTTGGCCTCGCAGACCGCGTCACCTTCCACGGCTTTCAGCGCGACGTCATCGAGCGGCTGTCCCGCGCTCAGGGCTTTCTGCTGGTGACCAATTGGGAGGGCTTTCCGTATTCCACCCTCGAGGGCATGCGTGCGGGCCTACCAGTCCTGGCCAGCGATGTCGGCGGGGTCAGCGAGGCCATTATCGACGGCGAGACCGGTTTTCTCGTCCCCCATCAAGACGTCCAGGCGGTTCGCGATCGCCTTCGCCAGCTGATCGAGAGCCCAGATCTGCGCGCGTCCTTGGGCAAGGCAGGGCGGACCCTGTTCGAGCGCGAGTTCACCTTTGACCGCATGATGGACAAGACGCTGGCGCTGTATAAACAGGCGGCTGGCTCACTCGTCAGCGAGTAAAGCGCTCGTTCGGTCGGTACTTGGCCGGCTTTCCCTTGAGATGACCGTGCAGCCATGCGGACCGGGCCCGGCGCTGGTTGCGGTCAGCCAGAGCATCGAGCCCGGGAATGACCCGTCTGGCCAGCTCGAGAGCCAGGACTGCTGGCGCCTTGGAGAGCACCTGAAGCGTGGCCCGGCGCGCGCTGGGCAGCCCATTGCGCTTGTAGGACCACGGCGGCATGAACAGACGCGTGAAGCCGCGGGCCTGGCGTCCATCCCAGCCGTCAAAGCCGTTGATGTACGAGTGGACCAGCCTTTGCTCGTCGTCGCCTGCACGTCCTACTCCGCGTACCAGGCCCACGAACAGGGCCTGACAGGCTTCGGTGACCGTGTTGGGGTACCACTTGGGACGCACCCCCATCAGGTGTCCGACGTAGCGCCAGAAGTGCAGCAGATCCTCGATGTCGCGCTTGCTGGTCAAGTAGCCGAGCGCATGCAGGCCCACTCCGGGGACCAAGCTGCCTCCGAGGAGCGTGAGCATGGCGTCGGCTTGGCTGATCGGGACACCCCAGGCATCGAGGTCCCACTCTGGATGCTTGACCAGACGACTTCGGATGAAGACGTGCATGATGCGCACGCGCAGAGCGGCCTTGAGCCCGGGTTGTCCTGCTGAGAGGCCGTTCGGTTCGCTCACATCGACCCAGAACCGCGCGGTCTCTAAGAAGCGCTTTCGCGTGCCGTTGTCGGCATAGGAACCGGACAGTGCCAGCGGCTTTGCGACCGAGTTCTCGTGGTAGGCCTCGAGGGTGATGGCGCCGGCAAAGAAGAAGACGTCGGTGCCCCAGCGGCGGAATGCCTTGGCTCCACGCTCGACCCGGTCGGGCTGAAACCAGCTTGGAGGAGTCTCGATGTCGGCGAACAGCGCGTGCAGCGAGGCGGGGGCGTCGGGGACCGATGCCACACCCTGTTCGATGGCTTGGTCCAGCATCGCCCAGCCCTCGCGGCTGTGCAGCCCATCAAAGGCGTCAGCCACGAACGCTTCGGCGAGGGGGTCGGCGTCGTAGTACATCTCGCCGAATGCCTGCACGATGGCGTCTTTGGGCCTGGGGTCGAAACCCAGCACCGACCGGCAGACACGGCGCAGCCGGCGCGGAAAGCGACGCTGCACATTGCGCTCGAATTGGAACTCGGTGGGGATGGGCAAGGCGGCCTCTATCGCTGGCACAGGACTTGCTTGTATTCCGGCCAGGAGGTTCGAGATGTTGTCCCTGTTTTTCATCCTGATGCAACAGCCTGCGCTGGCTGATGAGCCGTGGCCCAATGCCGAACGGGCGTCCGAGGTGTACACCGTGGTGACGGACCTGGGGCAGATCGACGGCGAACCGCTTCGCGCGACCATCCAGTCGGTTCACATGATGGCCGACTACAGCGAGACGCGCATTGCGCTGTCGCTCGGGTCGAACACACAGGTGGTCTATGAAGCCATCAGTGCCGGAATTACGGTGTCGCGGGACCCGGATGGTCTGATTCTGACTCACTGGGGAAATCGATACAGCAATGAGGGTTCCGCCAGCCATCAGCGCTGGAAATTCGACCCAGGGTCGAAGGAATTCTATCCATCGGTGAGCTGGGGTACCGACCTGTGGTCCGACCGGTATGCGGTACTAGAACAGCATCTGGACCGAGGCGAATGGACCGATGCGCACGCGCTCTTCGACGCGATGGGCACCTCACCCAATGGCGGACACTCCGACCACACCGACAGCATGTTCGAGCTGTTTCTGACCGCGTACCATCTCGAGGCACTCAGCGCGTTCAGAGGCGGTCATCCGGTCGCGGCTTCCGACATCGCTTCGAAATTTCGCGACCACTGCGGCAACTGGTGGCCCGAGCAGCCGACGCCCCAGGTGCTCGAGCGGCTGAATGATCTCGCCTTCTTTCTTGATGAGGGCGGAGATCACGAGCGGGCAGAGGCCTGGCTCACGCGGGTGGTTGAGGCGGCTCCCGACCGGACCGTGGCTTGGCTCAACCTCGCCGATGCCGAGTGGGCGCTGGACCGTCCCGAGAAGGCGCGGGGCCACTACGAGACCTACTTGGGGCAAATGACGAGGGACAACAGACAGCGCCGAATCCCACGACGGGTCCGCGAGCGCATGAACCCCTGAACAGCTTGTTTTTGGCTACGGCGTTCTGGCATCGACCGAGTTCCGCTCTTGGAAGATGCGGCAGCTGGCGACGCCTTCGCAGGTCTGCACGCCGGTGATCAGCTCGCCCCAGACGAAGATCGACACGTCGGTCGAGCGCTCGAGGCCCGCGGGAACCGTGAAGTCGATCGAGTTGCCGTCGGTTCGCGCACCGGTCTCGACGTTGGTCGGCTGGATGCCACCGGCGGGATCAGCCCAGCTAATGTCGACGCGGAAGTCGCCGTCATCGACGGCCCAGTAGTTGTAGTCGGCCCACTGCGCGGCCGAGTTCATTGCCTTGAGGCTGACCGTCTCGTCGGGAACCAGTACACCGTCGGCAGGAGTCTCGAGCACAATCTCGTGGTCGCTGTTCACGCCGATCAGCTCCATGACGATCTCGTTGCCCTCGCTATCGCTGACCACGAAGCTGTTGATATTCGTGGCCTCGTCGCCGTAGGTACCCCTCCACTCAATGTTGGTGCCCGGTGAGGTGCAGTACTGATCCTCGGTCGACCAGCCGCCGCCGGCCTGGTCGGTGGTGACGTCCTCGCCGTCAATGGTGATGGTCAGTCCGGGCACATGCAGGCAGTCCTCCTCGGAAGTCACGTCGGGGGCGCCGTAGCCCGGTCCGTATTCGACGCTGAGTGTCAGCACCGTGGACATCGAGGTGTGGATCTCCCCGACGATGCGAGCGTCGGGCAGCTCGGACAGCGGTGTCTCTTGACCGCCGAGATCTTCGGCGACGT
>CAYYHT010000636.1:0-4778 GCA_964471355.1 uncultured Enterobacteriaceae bacterium | reverse complement strand
CGTCCTTTTCGAACTCGCAGTCGTTGGCGGAATAGCCGGCCGCCTTGATCTGGCTCTTGAGCCAGGCCATGTCCTTGTCTTTGAGCTTGGTGCCCTTGGGAACCAGCTTGTCGAGCAGGGCGCCGGAATGCTCGCCGCTCGCGGCCACCGTGGTCAGCACGGTGCGGCCGTCCCGCTTGCGGGCGATGCCCGGTGTCCAGCCGTCGACCATGTCATGGGCGTCGTCGAACTGGTCGTAGTTCACCAGCTCGACCGAGCCCGACAGCGCACCCTTGACCCCGTCGCAGCTCGCTGTGTTGGCGTAGTCGTCGGTCTTGAACTCAGAGCAGCTGGACACCGACCATCCGATGTCGGTCATGCGCTGCTTGAGTCCTTCTTGGCCCTTCCACTTCGAGAAGTCCGCCGCGGCACTCGCAGCCATCTCGACCGCCTTTTCGGTCTCTTGCTGGCGCTTGGCGGCCAGCCGCGTGTCCCGGTCCGGGGCTGGGGTGGTGGTGACCCAGTCGCTGGCATCGCCGCGCAGCTCGATCAGCTCGGCGTTGGTGATGATGCCGTCCTCGATGGCTTCGCTGAAGTTGATGTCCCAGGACATGGTCTCGGTGAAGCCGACGTCGCCGTCTTGGGCGCCCAGCCACCCGTCATCGAGCAGCTTGGCCACCTCGATCTTCTCGGGGCCGTCCGCCACAGCACCCAGCTGCACGGTCTGCTTGACGAAACTGCCCGAAGCGATGTCTTTGGACATGCCTCCACAGGCCAACGAGAACGCGATGACGGGCAGGGCAGCGAACAACAGCGGTCGATTCAAGTGCGGCTCCGAGGTGCGGGCGTGGCGAACAGGAGGTAGATAGCGCACTTGTTGGGCCTTGGAGGCGACGTGCACATTGGACTGCTGTTGATTGCGTGTGCCGGACTTCGCGGCGACCCCATCGAGACCCAGGTCGACACCGAAGACACCCAGGACACGGTCACCGATACCGACACAGACACCGATGAGCCGGTCGTCGACCCGGGCATGCCGACCTTTCCCGACGTCATCGACGTGCTGCACATCAACATATTGACCGGCGACAGCCAGTTCGCCGGCACCGACAGCAACGACCTGCAGCTGTGCCTGACCGCCACCGACTGCTTCAGCCTCGATACCGTCGACTGGAACGACTACGAGCGCGGAGCCATGGATGTGAACGTGTTCGAGGACGTCGACCTGCCCCGCAGCGCGGTCGACCGGGTCGAGATTCGCAGCAGCAGTGGCAACGACCAGTGGCGACCCGCGTGCATCGAGATGAGCTTCGACGGCGAGCCCATGTACTGCAAGAACGACTTCGACCAGAAGTTCGGCGACGCCGGCGGCGATGAGCTGGAGCTGTGGGCCGATCCGCTCAAGTTGCACATGGACTGCACCACCTGCTTCGAGCAGCCCTTGAGCCACGGACCCATGTTGGGAGCCGCCGACTCGGACGGTGCCCGCGTCTGGTTCCGCACCGATGCCACCCGCCGGGTGCAGGTGCGCGTCGCCGAGACCGAAGATGGACTCGCGACCGCTGTCCCCGCCGCCTACGTCTACCCCACCGCCGCCGATGACTTCACAGCAACGGTGCTGCTCGATGGCATGGGACCCAGCGCCAAGCGCTTCTATGACCTTGAAGTCGAGGGCGTGCGCCACGGCCCCTTCCCCATCGGCACCACCCGCACGGCCGGCACCCCCGGTGACTTCCGCTTCGCCTTTGGCAGCTGCTCCAAAGATGCCGCCCAGCCCATCTTCGCGTCCGTGAGCGCCCAAGATCTGGACCTGTTCATCTTTGCCGGCGACAACCACTACGCCAACAGCGACGACCTCGCCTCGCTGCGGCAGTACTACCGGTGGTCCCTCGACAGAGAGTTCCGCCGTGACTTCGTCGGCCAGGTGCCCATCATCGCCACCTGGGACGACCACGACTTCACCGGAAACAACACCGACGGCAGCGAGCCGGGCAAGCGCACCGCTCTGCGCACCTTCAACGAGTACTGGGCCAACCCGTCTGCGGGCACCGACAGCGTCGAGGGCGTGTTCTTCACCCACGCGGTCGGCGACATCGAGTTCTTCGTCATCGACGACCGGTACTGGCGCGGCTTTGACGACACCATGCTGGGGCCAGAGCAGGGCACCTGGCTGCTCGATTCGCTCAAGGCGTCCGACGCGACCTTCAAGTTCCTGGTCAGCGGCAGCCAGTGGTCCATCCAGGGCAGCGGTGACAGCTGGGCGGCCTTTCCCGAGGCTCAACAGGCGTTGATGGCCAGCCTGGTCACCCAGCGCATCGACGGCGTGGTGTTCATGAGCGGCGATGTGCACCGCTCCGAGTTCCGACTGCTGCCCGGTGCGACCGGTGGCTACGACGTGCCCGAGCTGACCAGCTCACCGATGGCGACGTGGAACTCGCCCTGCCAGGGCGAGAGCGAAGAGCGCGAATGCTTCGACAGCGGTGACTTCTACGTCGTGGTCGATGTCGATACGACTGCCAGCAATCCCTCGTTCACCGCCCGCATCTTAGATGTGGCGGGCACCGAGAAAGCGTCCTGGACCGTCAGCAAGAGCGAGCTGACGATTCCCTAGTTGCACTCGACCAAGACCCACTGCACTGGCCCGTTGATGGTGCCGTGGTTGTCGTTGCCCGACGCGTCGAAGGCGGTGCTTCCCGTCTGTTCGTCGAGGTACCACAAGCCCTGAGTCAGCACGTCGGCAGCCGGGGTCTGTGGAGGCGTGAACGAGCTGACCCAGCGCACAGAGCTGGACAGTCGCACGCCATACAGCTGCAGGTTGTTTCCAAGGGTGGTGCCGATGGTGTGTCCGCCGGCCGCCGAAGTGACGTTGCCGGCGTAGTCATAGGTGCCCACGAGCGAGCCATTGAGGAACAGGCGGGACTCGTCGCCGTCCCACGTAAAGGCGACGTGGTACCAGGTCTTTCGAGGCAGGTTGACGTAGTGCAGTGCCACTCCCGACGAGGTTGAGGTGGGGGCGATGCCCTGCAGATAGGACGTGTTGGTGTGGCGCACGAGAGGGCCGCCACCGGTCGTGTGCAGCGACACCGTCTGCCCGTTGGCGACGGTCCCACTGGCGTTGACGAAGTACGCCCAGTACTCGACGGCACCCTCGCCAGCGATCTCGAGCTCAGGCACGTCTGGAATGCTGATGCTGGTGGCGTCGTCGAACAGCAGACGCCGCACGCGGTCGGTGGTGCCGTCGCAGTCGTTGTCGGTGGCATCACCGCAGATCTCCACGGCGGAGGGATTGGCATCGGCGTTGCTGTCGTCGCAGTCCGACGCGTCGTCGATGTAGTTCAGGGGCTGGTCGCAGTCCCTCAAGAAGTCGTTCGGGTCGCCGTAGGCATCGCCGTCGAGGTCCGCGTACCAGAACGACGGATTCTGGACGACCGGGTCGTCTCCGTCGACGAACCCGTCACAGTCGTTGTCGTAGCCATCGCAGTTCTCGAGTGCGCCCGGGTGTACAGCGGCGTCGGTGTCGTCGCAGTCGTTGTTGTCTGCGGTGTGGGCCGCCGGCTGGGTGCAGCTGTTGACGAACACGTCGGGGTCGCCCGCCCCGTCGCCATCGCCATCGGCGTACCAGGTGTCCAGGCCGTCATCTTGCACGTCGTCATCGTCGACCTGGGTGTCGCAGTCGTCGTCCTTTCCATTGCAGATCTCGGTGTTTCCCGGGAACAGCTCGCCGTCCGCGTCGTCGCAGTCACCGGGCACCTCGGCATAGCCAAGGGGACGGCTGCAGGCATTGGTGGTGGATGAGGCGATGCCCACACCATCGAGGTCCGCGTCCTCGAACCAGGTCAGCTCGGGATTGATCAGGGGGTCGGTGTCGTCGCAGTCGTTGCCGTCCGCCGAACGTCCTGGCGCGGCCGTGCAGGCCCACACGTCGGAGGTCGGGTCGCCGTAGCCATCGCCGTCTGCATCGGTGAAGTACGGGATGGTGCCCGCCACATTGATGTCGTCATCGTCGACCTTTCCGTCGCAGTCGTCGTCGGTGCCGTTGCAGGTCTCGACCGCACCTGGCCGCACATCGGCATCGGTGTCGTTGCAGTCGACGTTGCTGGCCACATGACCGGCGGGCTGGCTGCACGCGTTGGTGGTCAGGCTGGGGTGGCCAAAGCCGTCGCCGTCGTTGTCCTGGTACCAAGCGGTCAGGTCTGCGGAGTCGTCGTCCGCGTCGTCGATCAGGCCGTCGCAGTCGTTGTCATCGCCGTCGCACAGCTCGGCATTTCCGGGGAACAGATTCGGGTCCGCGTCGTCGCAGTCGTCATCGGTGGCGACGTAGCCTGCGGGCTGCTCGCAGCTGGTCGAGGTGCCGGTCGAGACCCCCGTCCCATCGGCATCGACGTCGATGTACCACAGCGTGTCGGGGTTCAGCGTCGGGTCGGTGTCGTCGCAGTCATCGCCCACGTCGGTGAAGCCGGCCGGGGCTGCGCATGCCCATGTCAGGCTGGTGGAGTCCCCCGCGCCGTCCCCATCGGCATCGGCATACCAGGCGGTGCCGTCGCTGACCGCCTCTTCATCGTCCACCAGGCCGTCGCAGTCGTTGTCGATGCCGTCGCAGATCTCGGGCGCACCGGGTCGGGTGGCTGGCTCGACGTCGTTGCAGTCGGTGCCGCTGGCGACGTAGCCCACAGGTTGGTCGCAGGAGGCTTGGGTGGCAAACGGGTGGCCGAAGCCGTCGCCGTCGTTGTCCTTGTGCCAGACCAAGCCGATCTCGGTGTCGGTATCGCTGTCCTCGGCCTGGCCGTCGCAGTCGTCGT
>CAYYHT010000635.1:0-4784 GCA_964471355.1 uncultured Enterobacteriaceae bacterium | reverse complement strand
CGGGCTTAGCAACGCCAGCTTCGGCGAACAGCTGGTTCCCATCGGGGACTTCGACGGCGATGGGCTGGCAGACCTGGCCATCGGTGCACCGCTCGCCCAGTTCGACGGCTTCGTCACCGGTGCGGTTCGAGTGGTGTTGGGAAACACGGCCGGGCCGTCGACACAGATCTTGATCGCTCCCGACGGCCTGGAGATAGACTGGTTCGGCATCAACGTTGGCGCTGCCGGGGATATCGATGGCGACGGCCTCATGGACATGTTGGTCCACGCACCTCTCGATGACGATGCGGGGGACAATGCCGGAGCCGTGTACGCCGTCTTTGGCCCCGGCGACCGTGTGCAGAAGCTCACCCCGGATTCGACCACAAACCTGGCCTGCTGCGCCGGCTTGCTGGGCCATGACTTCACCGGAGACGGCTTGTCCGAAGTGTTCATCGGCCACCCCAACCAGTCGGATACACAGCCGCTGTCGGGAGCCATCTACTCCTACCTGGGCTCTGCAACAGGCATCGACCTGACCAGCGAGGTGTTCACCGACAACCCACGGCCCTTTGGCCGAGCCGCATTCGGGCGCTCGCTCGCAGTGGGAGACGTCGATGCAGACGGGGTCATGGAGCTGGCGGTCAGCTCGCAGCTGTCCCCCATGCCTGTCGGATCAGGGCTTGGCGTCATCAGTATCTACCAGCCCACAGGCTCGTCGCTGGGCTCCCACACTGTGGTCACGCACCACGACGTGGCCACAGTGGGCACCAACTACTTCGGGGCCGACCTGGCGTTCGGCGACATAAATGGCGACGGCTTCGACGACCTGGTGGCGGCGGCTCCGCTGGACTCAGGGCTCTTCCAGTGGAGCGGCTCGGTCTATGTCACTTATGGCTCCTTCGCCGGCATCGACCCCACCACCAGCCAGAAGGTCTACGCCGGCAACACGGACGCCAGCTTCAGCATCAGCGGCATCCGTGTAGCGGTTGGCGACCTGGATGGCGACGGCTTCGACGACGTCGCTTTTGGGGGCCACACTCACTCGGAAATTGTCCGCTGGGGCGGCGCGTTCACGGTAGTGCCCGGCAGCGCAAGCGGCCTTGACACCAGCCGCACCCTACGTGTGGAAGGCCAGACAGCAAATATCCAGCTGGGCAAAGACATTGCCATCATGGACCTCAACGCCGACGGTTCCAACGACCTCATCGTCAGTGAGCCGTGGCCAAATCCCGGAGCTGTGCGCGTCTACTACGGATTCTGATGCCGTCGGGCAATCGGCGAGCTACGCACGCTTTGTCGAGATCCAACCTGGGACTGAACTGCTCAGGTCTGCGTTGCGGGGCGGCGACGCGGGCGAGGGCGCTGGCAGGTTCGGCGCGGAGTGCCAGAAAGGCCCTTCATCCGTCTTTCGCTCTCCCGACAGTTCCGCGCCCCTTCCACCGGTGACTTCGACGGCGACGGCGACGTCGACCTGCTGCTGCGCACTGCGGCCGACGAAGAGCCCACCTGGATGCTCCGGGCAGACGGAGCCGGCGGCTTCAGCAACTACTACGATGCGACCGACGAGTATGGAATGTGGAGTGACCGGTGGTCTGACCTCGATCGAATCGCCCACAGCGGCGACTTCGACGGCGATGGCCAGACCGACCTGTTCTTGCAGGGGCGCCGCGCCTCGTACGCCACACTGCTGCTCTCCGCAAGCAGCGGCACCGACTTCAACAACGCCCGGCTGCTCGACAACAACTACGGACTCTCTCGCCTGCTGCTCACCAGCGACGACCACGAAGCCGCGGTAGGCGACTTCGATGGGGACGGCGCCGACGACGTGCTGCTGCGAGGACGAACCGCGGCCTCCCGCACCTGGGTGCTGTGCGGAAAGCTGGGCGGCGGCTTTCACGACGTCGTCGACATCAGCGACATGCAGACCATGGGCGCACCACTGTGGGCCGACGAGCATCGCGAGCTCGCCATCGGTGACTGGGACGGAGACGGGGCCGACGACGTGATGTTGCGAGGCCGGGACGCGAACTCCGCGAGCTTCGTCCTCTACCTTGCGGAGGACCTGCGCCTGCCTTGAGCGAACTCAGTGGGTTTGGGAAGACCTTCCAGAGTTCGATGGGCTCGCCCTCTTCGAGCACCGCGAAGTCGCCGCGCACCGAGGGAAGCTGCGACGCTGTGATCGACACCCCGTCGTTGACCATTCATGCATCGGTCAGCTACCGTGTCGCTCTGCATTCAAAACTGCTGGAGTCTTCATGCGTATCGTCCCGTTTATTGCGATTTTTGGCCTCATGGCCTGTCGGGTTGGCGGGGATGATCCGCGAATCATTGATGCCGATGGCGATGGTGCGTTCTCAATCAACGACTGCAACGATGCAGATTCAGCGATCTATCCGGGGGCCGGGGAGACCTGCGATGGTGTCGACAACGACTGCAACACCATCGTTGACGACGTCGCTGTAGGCACAGCAACCACCTATTATGCCGACGCCGATGGCGATGGCTACGGCAACTCCTCGCTTCAGATCGAGGCCTGCGACGTACCGTCCGGGTACGCCGATTCTGGCGGCGACTGCAACGACAGCGACACCGGCATTCATCCGGGTGCCGCCGAAACCGATTGCACCGACGGGACCGACTACAATTGTGACGGGTCATCGGGCTACGCCGATGCGGACAGCGACGGATTCGCCGCCTGCGAGGACTGTGACGACACAGACGCACACAAGAGTCCATTGGGCGTCGAAGTCTGCGACGGGGCCGACGATGACTGCGACGGTGAAATCGACAACGCAGCGGTCGATGCGGGCACTTGGTATGCCGATGTCGACGGCGATGGGTATGGCAATTCAGGGTCCACAGAGACAGGCTGTGAGGCGCCGGCAAGCCATGTAGCCAACGATGACGACTGTGATGACGCGGCCGCTGGGAGCTACCCCGGCGCCGATGAGCTCTGTGACGCCGCTGACAACAACTGCAACGGTCTGACGGACGAGAACGCGACCGACGCGACCACTTGGTATGCAGACATTGATAACGATGGCTACGGCGGTTCCAACCTGACGCAGGACGCTTGCTCGGCTCCTCCCGGCTACAAGAGCGGTGCCGACGACTGCGACGATCTCGATGCAAACAGCAATCCGGCAGGCACTGAGGTGTGTGACGGAGCGGACAACGACTGCAACAACTCGGTCGACGACAGCCCCACCGATGAGCCGACCTGGTACAACGACGGCGACGGCGACGGCTATGGCGACGCTGACGACAGCACCAAAGCCTGTGCAAAACCAGCGGGTTTCAGTGCGGATTGGCGTGATTGCGACGACGACGATGACACCACCCATCCGGGCGCGGCGGAGTGGTGTGATGACGCGGACAACAACTGCAATGGCGCTGTGGACGACAACCCTGCAGACCCCAGCACTTTCTTTGCGGACATCGATGGAGACGGATTTGGCGGAATCACGTCAGTCCTGCAGGCGTGCACAGCGCCCGCCAACTTCGCAGCAACCGCAGACGATTGCGACGATGCGGACGCCAACTTCCATCCCGGGGCAGACCTGGGCTGTGATGGACTTGACTACGACTGTGATGGCGAAACCGACAACGACCTCGATGCGGACGGCTACACGGACGGAGGCTGCGGCGGCGATGACTGCGACGATGCGGACCCCTTGGTCTACCCAGGACAACTGGCGTGTGCATCGGGTCGTACCTGCAAGGATATCTTGGATGCGGGGCGCTCAGAGGGTGACGGCATCTACACGATCGACGTGGACGGGTATGGCACGGGCCTCGAGCCTCTTGACGTCGTCTGCGACATGACGCGTCAAGGCGGCGGTTGGACGTTCGGCGTGAAGTCTTGGTACCAGTCCGGCGGCGGGCATTACAGAAATACGGGCGCCGTCGGCGACGTGGCCAATGCGCTGACCAAAAAGGGCGGCAACTACAAGCTGTCGGACGAGGTCATTCGCGGCGTGATTGGACCGGACGAGTCGTTCGATCTGCTTGGCGACCAAGCTGGCTACAACAGCTACTACTCGACTGGCAACTATGAATACGCGGTGCTGCGCAACTACACGGGTACTTGGCGCTGGGATGCCGTGGTCACTGAATCAACATCGTCAACAACACTGACCTCCTACCGTCAGTCCGACAACGCCGTGATGTGGCAAGGTTTGCCCACATGTGGATACAGCGGCGGCGCGGGAATCAACTGCTACAACGTGCGCTCGGGCAGCGGACCGAACGGCGGCAGCAACTGCGCCTCGACCCTCGGCAAGGGAAACTGGACCGGCACGCTTCACTTCTTCATGGCCGAAACCAATCAGGACACGTACATGTACCTGTGCAACGGCGCCCAGCACTCATCTAGCTATGACCTGAACCACCGATGGTGGTTCCGCGAGCGCTAGGCCTGGGGCGGGGACAAGTGGACGGCCCCTTGCGAATCCACGCTCGACGAGTGCGTCGACCACGCTGTGCACTCGTTGCTGCGAAAGCATGAGACGGGTCTCGGTCGAACCTTGGCGGTCGGTATGTCCCTGGACCTCGACCGGTTGGACACCGCTGTGATGAATCAGGTTGGCGGCGGCCTCTCGAGGATGCTGGTCGAGGTGCGCTTGATCCGTCACGCCGCCCCATCGCGGATCGGCGTCTACCCGCGATCGATGGCGATCGGTTCATCGTCTCGCGAGACGGCTTCGACTACTCACCCCTGTACGTCTACGACCGCCCGCCCGGAGGCGCTTTCGCTCTCTCGGCGACCCTGATGCCGAGTGAGAGTACATACCAACACCAAT
>CAYYHT010000634.1:0-4784 GCA_964471355.1 uncultured Enterobacteriaceae bacterium | reverse complement strand
GCTGCGGGCGCGGGCGGTACAACCCCCGGGAACAACGGCGACACCGGCAAGTCGGGCTCGACGGACGGCTGCTGATTCTGTGAACGAAGGGACCTCCGAACCGGGCACCGAAGAGGAGCCCGACAGCCCTTGGTACGACCCGACCCGGTGGCTGGTGACCCTGGTTGCCATGTGGTTTGTGACCGTTGGCGCCCAGACTTGGATTCCGGGGTTGGACGTGGTGGTGTTCCAGCAGTTCCAGGTCAAGCCGATCGGCATCATTGGCTCGAACGATGCGCTCGCAATTCTGGTGATCTTCCGCGGCCTGTTGGCGCTGCGTGAGCGACCCAGCGTTGAGCAACAGCGCGCCGCATTCGCACTGTTCTGTGTGTGCACCGCGGTCTGGGCCTGGGGCTTTGCCCATTCGCTGTTGCAGATGCGGATTGGTCAGGCGTGGGTCGTCATCGAGCCAGGCCAGATGTGGCTGGGTGTGACGGTGCTGACCCTGGTCGCTGGAAACGCCATCTGTTGGGCGCTGGCCACGTGGATTTCGCGCGCCGGCGTTGGCTCTGGACCTCTGTTGCTGTTCGGGTCAGTCCTGTCGATCCAGGCGGTTGGCAACGCCTATGACGTCGGTGAAATCCTGGCGCTGGGTGGGGATCTTCAGCTGTCGCTGATGTTCCCGCTGCTGTCGATAGTGGTGGTGTTGCTTGGGCTTGCCGCGTCGCTCCCCGAGTTTCCGTGGGCGGTTCGGGACGACCTACGACTGCGGTCCCCGGTGGATGTGCTGGTGCTGCCGCTGGTGGTCGGGGGCCTGATCGCGATTCCGTTGAGCATGAGTGCGCGAGCGTGGATGTTCGATTGGATCGGCGATGCGGCCACCCTGTTTGCAGCGATGCTGGTCGTTGCGCATCTGGTCCAGGCCAAGGGCAGCCGTCAGATCGTACCTGCGTTGCTGGCGTTCGTGCCCGCATCGGCGCTGGCCGTGTTCCTGGCCATCGGCTTTGCCCGCAGCGGTGGACTGGAGCGATTGATGGCTCCTGGGCCGTTTGATGGCACCGCCAGCGCGCGCGTGGTGGCTCATTCGGCCGACCCTGGCCCTGGTGATGCGGACGTGATTCGGGCGCGGCTCGATGCGTTGGGGGTCGAACACACGATGACGGGTCAGGGAGGCCAACTCACGATTGATCTGCGTGATGTCGTTGGTCCAAACGAAGTGACCAATGCGTTTCTGCCGCGGCGGGCTCTATATTTTCATGTCGTGGATGAGGACAAGACTCGACTGGCGTTGGCTTCCGGGCCCAATGCATCGTTCGCGCCGGGCCTGTTGGTGGTCTACGACTGCGCCGGCCAGCCGGTCGGCAGCCCCTATTGTCGGCCGTTGGTCGTGGAGCGTGCTGTGATCGGTCCCGAGCACATCGCCGACGCGAGTGTCGGGTGGTCGCAGTACTCCGAGCCCCTTGTGTTGATTTCCTTCACCCCCACTGACACCCAGCTGTTCGGTGATGTGACCACGGAGATCGTGAACTCACGGTTCGCCATGGTGATCGACGGTGCGGTGCTGTCAGCACCGACGGTGCGCAGTCCGATCACAGGCGGTCGCGCTCAGATCGAGATGGGCAACCAGGGCATGCCCGGCGACGCCGAGAAAGAGGCCCGCATGCTGGTGGTCGCGTTGACGACCGAGCCGCTGGTCGGCACCTGGAACCTGCTGTCGGTGGCGCCGATTCCGTAGCGGGGGGTCTCCGTAGCGGGGGGTCAGGATCCTCCTGTTCCTATTCGGCTGTCTCTGTAGATGCCTTCTGTAGGCACGTCTACATGGGGTCAGGATCCTCCCATTCCTATTGCAGACCCCACTTTGCACTGCAGATTTCCGCCTGAATAGGAATGGGAGGATCCTGACCCCGTCTGCGGTCGCTTCTGGTGCGGGTCTACGCGAACGGCCGAATAGGAATAGGAGGATCCTGACCCCTATTTCGCTTGCGCCAATACCACCTGGAACGGCAGGTGCTGCAGGCGACCGAAGCGTGGATCGCGCTGCAGGCCATTTCGACCCTGGGTGGCGGGACTGCGAAGTCCACATAGAAACCGGGTCAGCGAGCGGGGATGCGACAGCTGGGAGTGACCCTCGGAAGCGACCTCGGCAATCAGGGATCGGTGTGCATCGGTGAGCTCGGCCGGTGCAGACCGAGGCAAAGCACCCCCCGGGTCGCCCAGGCAGGGACCACAGTGGCCGCAGTCGCCTTGCAGCTCCTCTCCAAAATAGCCAACCAACGCACGGGTCAGGCAGGACTCTTGCTCTGCGAAAGCCAGCACCCGAGCGGTTCGGGCGATGTCCTTGGCTTCGCGTTCGTCGAACAGCGCGGTCAGGTCTGCGACCACCTTGTCGACGTGGATGTCGACGCGGCGTCGGTAGCCGTGGCGCAGCCCCGAGGGCTTGGTCAGCAGCTCGCCTTGCTGTTCGAGGTAGTTCACAGCGGCGGCAATTCGGTCGCGGGGCTGTCCGATCTGCTGACTGACCTCGTCGGGTTCGAGGTGCATCCACAGACGGTTCTGTTTGCCGGCCGCAAAGATGGCGCTCAGGAACGCGACCCGGTCGGGGTTGAAGCCGGCCAAGATCTGCTTGAGTGGCCGGTTGAACTGGATCTTATAGCCCGCGTAAAACGGGCCGGTGGCGTGCAGAATGCCCTGCAGCTCGAGGTAGGTCAGTACGGTGGCCACGACCAATGGGCGAATGTCGTGCTCCCGTGAGAGCGTGTAGCGAGACACCGAGAACGTCTGCTCGTGGCCGGCGATCTGACCGACAAAGCTGCGCAATGAGCTGTCGGTTGGGGTGTCGCCATAGCTGAAGTTGTCCAGCACAGCCTGGTCGTCAGCTGTCGCCAGGAGCTCGCAGGCAGAGGGGGCTCCGTCGCGGCCTGCACGGCCGATCTCTTGCGAGTAGCTCTCGAGTGACTTGGGCAGGTTGTAGTGGTAGACCGCCCGAATGTCCGCCTTGTCGATGCCCATTCCAAACGCAATGGTGGCGACCACAACTTGAATGCGGTCGGCCATGAACGCCTCTTGCACGTCGCTGCGGCGGTCGTTCGCCAGACCTGCGTGGTAGGCCTGCGAGGCGAATCCGGCGTTCGAGAGAGCCTTGGCGATGCGCTCGGCTGTCTTCTGCAAGGTGACGTAGACGATGGTGGCGCCGCCGTTTTGTGCACGCAGGCGCTCGATCAGCACGTCGACCCGCTCAGGCGCGCGGCAGCGATGCACTCGCAGGGTCAGGTTGGGGCGGTGAAAGCCCGTCTGGATGTGGTCCGCTTTGTCGATGGTGAACGCCCGGCGCACGTCGTCGGCGACGGCCGGCGTGGCGGTGGCGGTCAGGGCCAGCACGCGCACGATGCCCAGCTCTTTGGCGAACGCAGCGATCTTTAGGTAGTCCGGGCGGAAGTTGTGCCCCCACTCCGAGATGCAGTGGGCCTCGTCGATGGCCAGCATGGCGATGTTGGTGCGGCGGAGTCGGGAGCGAAAGCCCTCGTTGCCCAGCCGCTCGGGGGCGACGTACAGCAGCTTGAGCGTGCCATCGGCCATCTGGTCGTAGATCGCAATGGCGTCCTCGCGGCTCAGGCTCGAGTCCAGCCGTGCCGCCGCGACACCCAACGAGACCAGTTGGTCGACTTGGTCCTTCATCAGCGCGATCAGCGGCGAGATGACCAGGGTGACGCCGTCTAGCTGCAGTGCTGGCAGCTGGTAGCACAAGCTCTTGCCACCCCCGGTTGGGAAGATGGCCAGTGCGGGACGTCCGGCGAGCAACGCCGCGATCACGTCGGCCTGCCCCGGTCGGAACTCGCCGAAGCCAAAGATGCTGTTCAGGTTGGCGGTTGCGGTCTGCATGCCCGTCCCCTAAGCCCCGTCCACCATGGATGCCGTGCCGATCATCGACTGGCTGACCCACGAGGGCAGACTGCATGCGAACCCCGCCGAGCTGACCGCTCGATTCGCTGAGCGGTGCTTGGCTGCAGGGCTGCCTGTGTGCCGCATTCGCATCGCCCTAGTCGTGCTGCATCCTCAGGATATGTCCTATGTCGTGACCTGGCAGCGAGGCATGCCCATCCACGAAGAGCGCATTCGTGCCGAGGTCTACCCCGAGGTCTTGGCGGCAAGCCCCCTGCAAGCCCTCGCACAAGGCCAGTCCACCGTGCGCCATCGCTTGTCCGGCAACCAGTCTCTCGACTGGCAGATTCTCACCGACCTGCGCCAACAAGGGCACACCGACTACTTCTCGCAGCCGCTGCTGACCATGGACGGCAAGACGACCCGTGCCATCATCTATGGAACCGATGCCCCCGGCGGCTTCACCGATGAGCACATCGCTGCCATGCAGGCCATCTTGCCGGTCCTTTCCCTGGTGTGTGAGGTGCACGCACAGGCACGTCGGTCCGAGATTGTGCTGGCCACCTACCTCGGCAAGAAGACCGCCCCTCAGGTCCTCGATGGACGCATTGCTCGTGGAGACGGCGAGACCATCGATGCGGTGATCTGGTTCTGCGACCTGCGCGGCTTCACGGCTCTGTCCGAGTCCCTTTCACGGACCGCACTGCTGGGTCTGCTGAACGACTTCTTTGGCGCCATGACCACCGCCGTCGAGGACCAAGGCGGCGAGGTGCTCAAGTTCATCGGCGACGCCATCTTGGCCATCTTCACCGTCGAGGGCGACCCCGCATCGGCCTGCAAGAGGGCTATGGCAGCGGTTCGCACGTCCCACGACGCCATCGACCGCATCAACCACCAGCGTGTGAAGAAAGGCGAGCCTGCCATCG
>CAYYHT010000633.1:0-4796 GCA_964471355.1 uncultured Enterobacteriaceae bacterium | reverse complement strand
CTTTTACAGCGCCCAGACCGGCGGAGGCCATCGGCGAACCCGGAAGCGGAAGCAGATGCAGGACCCCAATCAGCAGCGGCTGCGTGTCCCCTCGCATCGTCGTCATGGTCTGTACAGGCAGACCTGCACCCATGCTTGAGGGTAGCCGGTCGCCTTCTGGCCGAGCTCGAGGTCCACACCGTACATCACCCAGCCTTCCCCCTCGCGGTCGCTGACCCAGTCCCCGAGCGGGCTCTTGACGTTGGACGTGTCGACCTCGGGGGCTGCCGCGTCGACCTCGAACGCCTTGCACAGCATGGGAGGCGAGCCAGGGGTGATGATCGGAGCCTCGATGATCGCGTCCGGCTCCTCGGCATGCGCATCGTTCCCGATCAATTGTCCCGCGATCCAGCCGGCCTGGAACAGGCACAGCCCGCCAAACACCAGAGACATTCGATTTCCGCTCACAGACCCTCCTCAGATGGTCCCAATCGTTAACTGCCCACCATGGCAACGGCCCGATGAGCGACCTCACGAATGAATTCTCCTGGTCCTGGAGCCGGCACCGCACGTTCGGTGAGTGCACACGCAAGTACTGGCTGAACCACTACGGCTCATGGGGAGGGTGGGACACAGACACCGCTGCACCAGACGTTCGCGAGGCCTACATCCAAAAGAACCTCAACAACCGCCCCCTGTGGATCGGCAGCGTGGTCCACGAGGCGGTCGAGTGGGTGGTCCGCGAGATGCGGTTCGGCAGGTACCACGATCCGAAGCGCGTCGTGGAACGCTTCGAGCGACACGCCCGTCGGCAGCTCGACGACAGCCAGCGCGGGCTGTACCGCGTGAACCCTAAGAAGTTTCCCGGCTTCGGCGCGCACTACTACAACGAAGCCAGCGACCCAGACGACTGGCAAGAGGCCGTCAGCGACATCGGGGCGCTGATCGGCAACGTCTTCGACAACCCTGTCTTCCTGCGACTCGCCCAGGTTCCCGACCGCATTCGCGAGAGCGAGAAGCTCATGCGTGTTCGCATCGATGACGTGCCGGTCTGGGTGTCGCTCGATGTTCTCGTCGAAGACGGGCAGGGAGGATTTGTCGTCGTCGACTGGAAGACTGGAAGACACCACGATTCCAGCCGCATCGAGGGCCAGTTGGGCGTCTATGCGGCCTACGTCATGTCTCGATACTTCAACGTCAACCCCACGAGCGAGGGTCCCAAGCCAGTCGACAAGCTCAAGACCATGTACGCCAACCTGAGGAAGGGCACACAAGAGGTGTTCACGATCGGCGAAGAAGGACTCGAGCGAACACTGAACACCATTCGCGATTCATCGACGAGCATGCTCGAAAGGCTCATCGATCCGCCAAACAACACAGCTCGCGAGCAGGACTTCCCAAAACTTCCGGAAGGAGACCCCGTGTGTGCCACCTGTTTTTACCGCCGCTCATGCGGTCGAGAATAGGCAAAGCGGACGTTTTCTGTCCGGCACCCCTAAAAAAGGGGTGACAGTGATTCAGGTGTTCAGTACATTGAGGATGTAAGAAGGAGACACGCCGTGTCCACCATCCGCATCGTTCCGCTCACCGACGCTCTCACCCACCCCGGCCTGGACGTGGCCCGCCTTCCCGAGGCATGGCTCCACCACGGCGACCTGTTGTTCGTCGTCCTGACCGGCGGCTTCTTTGGCGGTCAGCGACTGAACAGCGGCGATCTGCTGGTCTGCCGCGGCGACATCGACGAAGGCGACACAGTGATCATCAACCCACGCGGACGCGGCACCGCGCGGCTCGGCACCATCGATGGCACCACCGTCAAGGGTGCCAGCGGCGAGCCCTGCAGCGGGGCTCGCTGGGTCGTCGCCGGCCGCCTGTTCGCAGTGGTGCAGTCCACGACCGCACTGGCTCCACATCGGGTGCCCATGCAGCTGGCTGCCGCCCCAGCGCCGACCCGCGTGAACGACACCCACACGCGCGCTTGGCGAGCCATCGCGCGCAACGCACACAAAGTGACCGAACCCACGCGCCGGCAGCTGTCCCTCTTTGCAGCCCGCCTGGCGGCCTAGACAAGGCCTACCTGAACAGATTGCCCGCCGCGACCCCCGCCCGTCCGTCAGCGTCCTCAAATGCCGTATCTCCGACTTCGGCCACCAAAGCAGCTCCACGTTCAGCATCCAGGCGCTCGACATAGCGGGCGATGGCTCGGGAACGATCGACTTGGCCCGCCGCACGCGCAGCGGCGTACGCCTCGATTGCGGCCCGGGCTTCAACCTGCTGCCGTGACAATGGGCGCACGGGTGGCTGCGGGGGGTTGGGCTCCTCGGCGGTAGCAAAGGGCATGGACAACACCAACCCTCCTTCAGCGAGGCCCGCGACGCGGTCACCCACCCGGATGGCGACGCCTTGCGACCACTCACCAACGGCTACTTCGATGTCTAAGTGGTCGGCAATCACCACGACGGCCAGAGCACTCGCCCACGGCGACGCAGCTCTGTGGCGCACCGCCCACACCGGATCACCAACGTGTCCGGCGTCCGCAAGCTGGGGGCTGTAGTCACTGTGTTGGCTTGCGACGGCTCCCAACAGGCGCGCGGCCTGATGGTCCGCTGGAGCCGCAGCCACCCAGTCCGCAACCTCAAGCAGCAGCTGCGAGCCCTCGACAGACGCGCGTTCGTCGCCATCGTTGAGAACCTCCCACAAGGCGGCGGGCCCGATGGACATGGTCGGAGCCGGCAGCGGCGGCGATGCTTCGCCCTCGAAGACCAAGTCGGGGTCTTGAACATCCAGCAGCCCCGCAATCAGCCGCAGGCACGCAGGCTCGCTGGCCACCGCACAGCTAACCCCTGCATCTGCTACAGAATCCAAGCGTGCCGTCGGAACATTGGCCACGCCGTACCCGCTGGCCATGCGGTCGCGCCACTGCTGGACCGTGCCATCGTCCCAATCCGCACGGGCCATGGCCTCGCCAACAAGTGGCTCCAACGTGGACGCGTCGACAGGCCAATACGCGCTCTGACGCAGACGCCGAGCCGCCCAAGCTTGGGGGTCGTCGTCGCCGGCGACAAAGCTTCGCAGCCGCAACTGGTCCGTTGTGCGCGGGTCGAGCCAGTCCGCAGGCAGGTCGCCGGCCTCGACCGACACCAGCAACCACTCGTTGAACTCATCGCGAACTGCCGGGTGATCCAACATCAACGACAGAGCCGGCACCTCGGGCTCGCCAGCCAACATCAACGACAGGCCAGCCGTCGCTCGTTGCCTTGGCGAGCTGCTGGGCGCGGTCACAAAGTCACCAATCCACCGCCGATGCGGCTTGTTGCCCACGGATGCGAGCTGGTTGGCGAGCCACCCACCGTCGCAGGTGTGTGGCAGGTCCTGCAGCAGCATGCGAGACAGTCCGGTCCAACCAGGTGCTGTACAGGCCGCAATGGCCATCTGTTCGTCCGCCGTGAGCGGCGACTCCGCTTGCCAAGTCCACCAGGCCATGCGCAGGGCACGTCGCTGTGCAAAGGCGCCCAGCGTGGCCGCGGCCAGCACTGTCGCAACGATGCCGATGAGGAAGCGGTTTCGGTTCAAATCAGTCCTGATCCCGGTAGAAGTCGGCATAACCGACAACGGGGGGGGCGCCGGGGTCCGGGCAACCGTCTGGGATAGACGGCGCCCGGACCCGGGGAAAGCGCATGACCGATGACCGGGAGGGGCTGCACTGAAAGCAGACCCCGGCGGGGACGCGGCTCCGGGATCCGGACGTCGCGGTTGGGTCGAGCAACTGGCAACACACTGCACTCGGCAACAAATGGGTGCGTCGAAGTCGTCGTGAGATCTGGAAAAGACCAGACCAGGATGGGATGGGAGGGGGGTGTTGGAGGGGGTCCAACACGACTTTGGTACCGCGCCGATCAGCGGGGGTCAACCGGCCTTTCTGCGAATCGTGCCGTCAAACGGCTCCGCTCGATTTTCGCGCCAGCCTGGGGACAACCCGCAGCCATGCGTCCACAATCGCGACCAGCAGTGCATCATCTCCGAGGTCCACCTGTGGATCGAGCCACGGCCCAACCCGATGAACCACGCGAGGATCCAGATCCGCCCGTCGGCGACTTTTTCTCCTATGGATCACCTGTGGATGAACAGCGGACACAGCGAAGAGCGCTTCCGAGCGCATCTACGGCGCACGTCTCCAAGGATCTCCCTGCGGATCCATCGGACGCCAGCAGCCCAAACGGTGCGCAAGGATCCTTGAAAAGATCCTTGTGGAAATCAGCGCACGAAAATCATGAGCGCGTTTTCACCGGACGCGGCGGTTCCGGTGTTGGTCTCGGTGACCCAACCCCAACCGGCTGCGGGAATCTCGACGGCACCGTCCGCGGCATCGGGGCCAACACCAGCAACGGCCGGATCGACAAAGGCGGTGCTGGTGCAGTCACCCACTGAGAGTGCTGTGGCGTTCCAGCCTGGACCGTAGCTGCCACGGTCCGTGGCAGTCGTTGGGCTCTCGCAGGTGGCGAGGTCGACTTCGTGGTCGCCGCGATTGAAGTACAGGTCGGTGCTGCACAGCTGGTAGCCATTGGTGCCACCGTCGGTGCCCACGGCAAGATCGCCAGCGGTCATGGGCACACCAGCCATGGGGTACGGGCTCGCGCCGGGATCGTCACAGACCAAGTCGATCGGATCGAGAACGTCGACCCCGTCGACTTCGGTGAAGGTCGTGGGCGAGATGTCCTCGATCATGTCGCCGAGTGACTTCACACCGTTACCCTCGGTGGTCGTCTCGTCGCCATCGTCGGGGTACAGCACATCGCCGGTGTTCTCGTATGCGGCCC
>CAYYHT010000632.1:0-4796 GCA_964471355.1 uncultured Enterobacteriaceae bacterium | reverse complement strand
TCGAAGAGATGGTGGGTCCCATGGCCAGCCCGCTGAACATGCAGATGGGGGTCGAAGACTTGGCGCTCGACATCACCGACGACGACTTGTCGCTCAAGATCCGCTTCGGGTTCACCCATAAGCAGCTTGAAGACCAGGGTGGGGACCCCGAAGGTCCAGCCGCCTAGCTACTTCTTCTTTTCCGGAGGAGCGTAGGTTCTAAAGCAGCGGGTGATGAACAGCTCGCGGCAGGCGTCGTCGAGGCGCGCGTCGTGTGGGAACTTGTCCTCGCAGCGGCGGGTGGCGGCCAGCAGGAAGGGGTAGTCGCCGACGTCGGCGTACAGCAGCTTCAGGTTCATGCACAGACCCGCAGGCAGGCGGCTCTTGCTCGTGAAGGTACCGTTGTTGCGCTCATCAGTGACGACCTTGACGACTTCGGGCAGGAACTCGCTCAGCTCCTCAAGGGCGCGGTCCTCGTTGCTGACCCCGTCGATGTAGCTGACCGAGCGCTGCTCGCCGTCGAGGTCCCACAGAATCCACTCGCCATCGCGGCGGTCGTCGACGAACCAGCCCTTGGCATCGGGCTGTCCATTGGTCTTGTAGAAGGTCCAGGGGCCCTGCCGCAGGTTGTCGGTGTAGACGCCTTCGCTCTCTGTCTGGCCGTTGGGATGGTTCGTCGTCCACTTTCCGGTGCGTGAGAGCTGAAAGCTCTCGAGCAGTCCGCCTTGCATTTTGGCAGAGCCGACCGCCAGTGTGCCGACGCCGCTGCGTGACAGGGTCATCTCCTGGCCCCGCCCATCGGCACGAGCTTGTACGCGCCACTTTGTGCCGTTGGCGATGCCCGATGCCTCGACGACGGTGCCGTCTTTGAGCACCAGGGTCCATGGATAGGGGGTTTGACCTGACCACCGGCCGTCTGGCCTGCCTTGAGAGTCATACTGCCCGTCGATCTGACTCTCGGTGAATCTAGAATCGGCAGTAAAGCCTCGGTATGGACCGATGCGCGCGCCTTGGTCTGCACACATCATGCGCTCGACCGTGACGATGCCCACTGGAGTGTTGAACGTGTCTGTGGATTCGCTGACGACCAGATCCTGGCCGGACTCGCATCGGAACGCCTGCTGCTTGGGGGCCTTGAAGGTTGTGCGGCCGCGCTCGTCCGTTGCCAGCCCATAGATTCGGCAGCCGTCGAGGGCGCCGGTCTCTGGCTTGATGGGGGCCCGCCGGTGAGGACATAGCTGCTCTTCAGTGACCGGGCCGCGTGTGACCAGGACGGACTGCACGAGGGCGGGAGAACGTCCCGAAGCCTTGACGCGCTGCTGGTATGGCTGCATGTCGGCGAGGTATTGCACGACCTGGAGAGCTTGGCCAGCGTCGGACCAACGAGTCCACGTACCGGTGGGCTTTCCCATGCGGTACTCGCCTTGCGAACTGATGTGCCAGACCCCACCAACCATCCTGAAGCGGCGGTACATGCCGTGAGGCGTGCCCTTGCTGCTGCACCAGCCAAAGAAGGGTTGGGGTGTCACGCCCTTTGGGGGCTTGGGGCCTGCGTCATTTGAGGGGTTGCTGCAGGGCAGGCTCTCAAGCGCTGTCTTTGTATTCTTGAACGTCGGTGGGGCTTGAGCCTGGGCAGGCGCTGCGAATACGCCGACGAAAATGACAGTCAAGAGCCTCACGGGCGGGAGTGTACCAGCCATCCAGGCAAAGCTGCGCTACCCTTGTGGGACAGGAGCGTGCATGCCGGTCTTTCGGTGGGGCCAGAACACCGCTGCGAAGCGATCGACAGACCGATTGCCCCCTGGGCAACGGTTGGTCACGAACTGGCCAGTGCTGCACGAAGGGCAGACCCCGGAATTTCCCGACACGTGGCGCCTGACCCTGTCTGGAGCGGTTGAACAAGAGGTGTCCATTGACTGGGCAGCCTTCAAGGCGCTTCCAACGATCGAGACGGTCGAGGATTTTCACTGCGTCACCACCTGGAGCCGCTACGACAACCGATGGGCTGGGGTGGCAGTGGCCGAAATCCTCGCGTTGGTTCGACCTCTGCCCGAGGCGCGGCATGTCACGCTGCATTGCTACGACCAGACTGGCTACACGACAAACATGAGCCTGCACGACTTCAGTCGAGCGTCCAACCTGTTTGCGACGACACACGACGGACAGCCACTCGCCCCCGACCACGGGGGGCCAATTCGCTTCGTGTGCCACCACCTATATGCGTGGAAGAGCGCAAAATGGGTGTGCGGTGTGGAGTTTCGAACAGACGACAAGCGCGGCTACTGGGAAGAGCGCGGATACCACAACCACGCCGATCCGTGGCTCGAGGAGCGCTATGTCTATCAGGAAGACTGACGTGCTGCTGTGCCTGTGCATGTCGCTTGTGGCCTGCACGGGCGAGGTGACCGTGCCCGACACCGATCCGCCCGAGAGCGACACGGACACGGACACGGACACGGACACGGACACGGACAGCGATTCGGACGCGGACACGGACTCCGATACTGATTCTGATTCGGACACGGACAGCGACACCGATACCGACTGCATCGTCACTTGGTATTTCGACACCGATGGCGACGGCTATGGCCGCGATGACTTCACCCAGCACTGGTGCGACCAGCCGGACGGATTTGCTGCCCAGGGAGGGGACTGCAACGACGGTGACGCGCTGATCAACCCCGGTGTGGCGAGCGATGAGTGCGACACCGTCGACAACGACTGCGATGGAATGATCGACGAGGACACGGTCTTTCCCGCGGCACCGGTCTATCCCAAGCCTCCGCCCGCCTCGGGGCAGCTGCTGGTGTGGGGTGGAGGAGCCGCGGCCGCAGACATGCTGTGCGTGTTCGAGTGGGCCGGATGGGGGGTCGAGCACTATCCACAGAGCGATGCGGTCCCGGCCGGCCTCGATCTCGCGCCCTATGACGGCTTTGTCTGGCTCGAGGGGCTGACCTATGGCTGGGGGTTTAAGCCTGGCGTCGAGGGGGCCATCGCCGAGCGCATTGACGCTGGCACGGGCTTGTTCGTCGACGAGTGGATTGCCTACGACGAGAGCACGGCCTTTCCCATTCTGGGACCCAAGATGCCCGTCACATCGGATGGCACGTGGGCCTACACCGACCGTGTGTGGACCATCGTCGACTCCACCCACCCCGTCACTCAGGGGCTGAGCGCCTCATTCCTGGTCGATGGCGGCTTCAGCCACGCCACCATCGTCTCCGACGCAACCCTGCTGGCACAAGACGCCGCCGGGCACGCGGGACTGGCCGTGCGCCACGAGGGTGCCGGACGCATTCTGTGGGTGAACATCACCGATCACGATGGCACCACCTGGATCGACAACGAAAACCTCGCAAAGGTACTAGTGAACGGAGTCAGCTGGTCATCGGGCCTGACTCCACCGAGTCCGTCCACCTTTGATGCGCTCACCATCGGCACCGCGTGCCTCGATCCCGATGGCGATGGCGTCATGCAGCTGCGCGACAACTGCCCGGCCGATGCGAATACATCACAGACGGACACCGACTTCGATGGCCTTGGCGACGAGTGCGACCCCGAGCCCGAGTGTCCTCTCTAGGATCTATGCGGCGAGCTGCGCGGCGGTCTGTGGCGGCCCCTTGTCCAGCCAGCCCTGGTAGCTGTCGTGCATGCCACTCGCGAACTCGCGGATGTCCGCACCTTGGGGAATCGTCACCGCTTGGCGAATCTCGGCCACGACCTCTCCGGGACGCACGGTCCACTCCCGGGGCTTGAACAGCTGGTGCGCGCCGTGAATGACCAGAGGAACGATCTCGGCCCCAGCGGTATGGGCCATGTGGAAGGCGCCGAGCTTGAAGCGCTGGAGCTCGCCGTTGAGAGAGCGGGTGCCCTCGGGGGCGACGACGGCGGTCAGCTGCTCGCGTCGCATGGTCTCGCCCAACCTGATGGCGCTCTGCACCGCGGCCTCGGAGTTTCCGCGGTCTACAAATTGGCCGCCGAGTGCCCAGAACACGACGTTCATCACCGGGATGTACATCAGCTCCTTCTTGACCAGCGGGCAAAGACCCGGAGGCCCCAGCGCACAGACCAGCAACACATCGAGGGTGCTCGCGTGGTTCATCACCATGACTCGGGCCTTGCGATCAGCGATGTGCTCGAGGCCTTGATAGCGAATCGTGATGCCAGCCGCGAAGAACAACGGTCGGGCCCAAATCGGCGCCAATGCGCCCGCCAGCCGGTGCCGAGCCATGCCCAAGGTGAGCAGGCTGGCGGTCAGGGCGACCACACTCATGACCCCCGTCCACAAGACGAAGAAGGTCCAGGTCCACACGGTACGGATCATGCGATGCCAGCTTGGGTGGTCTCGGCGGCGGCGAAGTGGGCAGCCAGGTGTCGATTGACCTCGTGGGCGCACTGAGCGGTCACCGCGTGTCCTGCATCCGAGAAGCTGATCAGGCGGGAGCCGGGAATCAAGCGGTGCAGGGTGTCGTTGAGACTTGGCCGCACCAAGATGTCCATGTTCGGCTTGACGATGAGCGTGGGCAGGCCCTGCAAGCGGTGCAGCTGGGTGCGCGTGTCATGGGAGAGCAGGGCACGAAACTGCCGCCGCACAGCCAAGGGAGAAGGGCGCTGGGCAAGGTCTGCCTTCATCGAGTCGGACAGGGAGCGGCCGTCCATGCGCTTGAGTGCGTCGGGAGGGTAGAGCAGCTCGCGCAGCACGGACAGGCGCTCTTCGGCCTCGACGCGATTGGCCTTGAGGAACAGTCGGATGCCCGTCAATGTCGGAAGTCCGCGGACCCGGGCACCGGCACTCGTGGCGATGAGGGACAGGCTGC
>CAYYHT010000631.1:0-4804 GCA_964471355.1 uncultured Enterobacteriaceae bacterium | reverse complement strand
TGAGCACGCCACCGAAGATGGCGAGCGCCTCGTCGAGGGTGGGCTTGTGCATGAGCAGCAGTTCTTCGAGGTCCGATCCCCGAATCATCTCCATGACCATGACAGGTGACTTTTGGAACTCGAAGGTCTCGTAGACTCCGACGACGTTGTCGGTCTTGAGAGCGCGCTGAACCCGCCCTTCACGCTCGAGGCGCTCGGTGATCTCCTGACCGCCCATGTCCAGGATCTTCATGGCAAAGGCTTCGCCGTCGGACGCAGCACTGACCTCGTATACGGTCGCCATGGCGCCACGTCCGAGCTCTCGTTCGATGTAGTAGTCGCCGATTTGCTGGCCGGGCCGAGCCGCCATTTCTTCCCTCGACGGGAGTCTACGCTAGGCGATCTTCTTCTCGGTGGACCACTGGTCGAACAGCCAGCGGAAGCGACCGCCCACGCGCTCTCGACGGGTCCATGCATCAGCCACTTCGCGCTCGGGGGCAACTGTAGGCATCCAGCCTCGGCGTCCGCGGGCTAGGCGCGGAGGCAGGGGGCCTTTGGCTCGAATGCGCAGCAACAAAGAGGGAGGAGTGGGCAAGGACCGACCGGCGGGCTGACCTGCGGTGAAGGCGGGACGGGGCAGAGGCGGACGTCGGCTGGGCGACTTGACCACTTCCGGCTTCGGCGGCCCGATTCCCGCGGCATTGGCGATGGAACGAACCGCGCTATTTCCCCACAGCGGTGCGTGTTCGGCCGCGCGTTCCCATCGTCTGGGGCTGCCCGTTCGGTCCGCGCCAAAGACGGCATGAATGCGCTTGCGGGCGGCGCCTGCACTGCCGGGCTCGCCGCGGAGTAGCTCATCAATCAGTTGTTCCAGCTGCGGACTTCGGTCCGACGAGCCAAATGTGAGCATCTGCAGCAATCGGCCGACAGCCAGGCAGCTGTCGCGACCCGGCGTGCCCCAGGGGTGGCCAAGCAACCATCGGTGGGCCCGTGCATCTCGGTCAATCGCCAGCCCGGCGGGCCCAGAAGCGCACAACCCGGTGTAGTAGACCACCCCGCGGTGCAGCCGCACATCCCACGGTCGGACGCGAACGACTCGAATGCCCTGCGCCTCGAGATTGGCCAAGTCGGTACAGACTACGCGGGCGATTTCGATGGCGGCAGGGACTGGGCATGAAGCGCGCTTCGCCAGGTCCCATAGCGAGGGCAACTCGACCAATTCCTGAGCCAGCACTCCGGTTCGGCGCAGGTCGTGCACATAGGACTCACGCAGCCCGGCGGGCAGGCGGCCGGGGATCTCGAACATCGGCGCCAGCTTGGTGAGTCCGTCCACGAGCTCCGAGAGCTCCTCGACCGGCAGGTCTCGCAGGTCCTTGAGTGCGACGCGACGGCCGCCGCTGTGGGGCACCTCGTGCACATAGACCGGTGAACGGCCGGGGTCTGGGGTAATGCGAGTGGCCTCGGATCTGCCGTCAATCGCTGTGCCCATGGATTCACCCCCGGCCCTTCAATCGGTTGAGGGGCGGGAGTGTTTAGATCAAAAGGCCGAAGGACCCCTTCGGCGGCCTGCTAAGGTCGGCTTGATGCTTGCGTACCACTTTGTGCAGGGCGTGCTGCGTGCCGCCACCAACGTCTTCTTCCGGGAGATCCACCTCGTCGGCATGGAGCATGTCCCCGGGGAGGGCGAGGCACCGACGATCTTTGTCGGCAACCATCCCAACTCGCTGATGGATCCGGCGCTGGTCGTGGCCACTTCGGGCCGCGTGGTGCACTTCGCCGCCAAGGACAAGCTGTTCGCCTTTCCCATGGGTCTGGTGCTGAATGCATTGGGGGCGGTGCCGATCTCGCGCCAGATGGACCAAAAGAAAGGTGAGGTCAAAGGCGACAATTCCGGAGCTCTGGACGCCCTGAGTGACGTGCTGTCTCAAGGACGCTCGGTCGGCATCTTCCCCGAGGGGCTGTCCCATGACAAAGCCCATCTGCAGCGCGTTCGCAGTGGTGCCGCCCGCATCGCCCTGACCACCGCCACCAAGCATCCCACGGCCGGCATGGTGATTGTTCCGGTGGGCTTGACCTACATGCACCGCAAGAGCTTCCGCAGTCAGGTGCTGGTTCAGTTCGGCCCCTCTATTGCGGTCGATGGACCCTGGATTGAGCGCTGGGCCGAAGATCAGCGCGAGGCCGCCAAAGCCCTGACCTCTGAGCTGGAATCCGGCATTCGCGCACTGACCATCAACGCGCCCGATTGGGAGACGCTGCGGGTGTTGGACGGGGTGCGGCGCATGTACCAGCCCCAGGACATCGGCATGGCGGACCGGGTCGAACTCGCCCGTCGGTTCTGTGACGCCTACGCGGATCTCAAAGCTGAAGCGCCCATCCGCGAGGTCTTCACCGAGGTGAAGCAGTACCTCGACGCGCTTGAAGATCTGGGCATTGACGACCGTGACCTGCGCCGAGGCGTCTCGGCCCGGCGCCTGGCGACCAACCTCCTGCGCCTGCTGTTCTATGTGCCCGTGGCGATTCCCGGGCTTCCCGTCTTTGGCCCGTTGTTCCTGGCGATTCACTGGATGGGCGTCGAGTTTTCG
Organism: uncultured Enterobacteriaceae bacterium; assembly: GCA_964471355.1. Taxonomy (GTDB): domain Bacteria; phylum Myxococcota_A; class UBA796; order UBA796; genus CAYYHT01. Next base: position 2,240 of record CAYYHT010000631.1, on the reverse strand, counting down.
CCCCGCAAAGATGTGATCGGCACCTCACGCATGGTGTTCGGCCTGATCTCGATGTTCGTGGTCTGGACGGCCTTGCCGCTGCTGGCCTACTGGTTTGTCGGACCCTACGCGGGTCTGGCGGTGGCCATTGCCGTGCCCACGAGCGGATTTGCGCTGGTCAAAGTGCTGGAGCGCACCCTGGATCTGCGTCGCCTGTGGACGAGCGCTGTGGCCGCGCTGACGATCAGTAAGCGCATGGCTGTGCTTCAGGGCCGCCGAGACGCTCTGGAACAGCGCATCGTGGCCCTGGTCAATCAGTATATGCCGGAGGACATGGTGCCCCTGTTCAAGCGTGAGAGCACCGCCGAGGCCCCTTCAGGGTCCTGACACCCACTGCTCGCCCACAATGCCGGCGACGATCTCTCGGCGGCGAGTCAGCATGGCGACGACATCGGTGCGCTGCTCGGGGTCGGCGCGCTCGATCACCGCTGCATGTGGCGACACGACCACGCGGGTGGGGCCATCGGCACGCGAGTTCTGGTTGTTGTCCGTCCACAGCGGCGTCGCGGTGATGCCTTCGATGGTTCGGGCGTCGCCGGGTCCCTTCACGAAGCTGAGGTTGAGCAGGATGGCGTCTCGGGTGTTGCCCTTGCGCTCGGAGTGCTTGGAGAAGTCGTAGTTCGCGGCCATGTTCGAGACGAAGTTGCCCAGCCCATAGGCGATGACTCCCTGTCGACCGTCCGGCGCCGTGTGCTGCACGACGGGCTGAAGCACGTGGGCGTGGTGGCCTAGAAGGACGTCGACGCCCTCGTCGATGAGTCGCTGCGCCAGCGGCGGGTACTCGGGCAGGGGAGTGGTTCGGTACTCATTGCCCCAGTGGAAGGACAGCACGACGAAGTCTGCAGACTCACGGGCCTTGCTCACCGCCGCGATGATCGCATCGATATCTGGGGAGTAGTAGATGGCATCGCGGTCGACGCCGCAATCCGTGGTGCAGACCGGACCCGCAAAGAATGCGCAAGCCGCGTCTGGTGTGCTGTTCTTGTCGATGTTGGACAAGTCGGCCACCGCCAGGAAAGCGACCCGGACTCCTCGTACCTCGACCACGTGTGCTGCCCGTGCGGCGGCACAGGTTTCGCCGGTTCCGACAGTGGCCATTCCGGCCTCGCTGACACGCCGGCGGGTCTCGATCATGCCCTCGACGCCTTGGTCGTAGACGTGGTTATTCGCCATCGACAGCACGTCAAAGCCGGCGTCGCCCAGTGCGGGAAGCATCTCGGCTGGAGCGTTGAAGACCTCACCGCGGGTTCCGGTGTGGGCGTCGGGGGCGACTGGACTCTCGAGGTTGGCGAAGGCGATGTCGGCGGCGCTGACGAGCGGGGCCACGTCGGCGAACACAATGGGCCAGCCAAGCTCACGGCCGGTCGCCTTGACCGCGCGATGGGGAAGGACGTCGCCGACGGCTGCGAGCGAAACGCGTTCGACGACGGGCTCGGGTTCTGGTGGCGACGGCGGGGGAGCTGGTGCGGGCGCAGAACGCGTGGGCTCTTGGGCCGGTGGCGCGACCGCGCCGGGAGGGTCGGCGCTCGAACAGGCGAGAGCAAGCAGGGGAATGAGCCACATCAAGCGGAAGTTAACCTCCGATGGGGTAGCATCGTCGTCCATGCCCAAACAGAGCGACAATGACCGCACTTGGAGCCCCGCTGAGACGGACGGCTACGCGTTGCCTGGGCGTCAGGAGCTCGAGAAGTCGCTGCACCCCTTCGACACCGATGCCGCGGAGCGATTCGAGCAGGGCCATGTCATTGGGGAGGGGCAGCTGGCGCGGGTGCAGGTGCTGTACGACGTGCGCCTGGGTCGGGAGGTCGTCTACAAAGAACTGATCGGTTCTGGGCCTGCTGCAGCGCGACGGTTCGTGCGCGAGGCCCGGGTCACCGCTCAGCTGCAGCATCCGGGCATCGTACCGGTCCACGACGCCGGGCGGCGTGAGGATGGCACCTGGTACTACACCATGAAGTACGTTCGGGGCAGGTCCCTGGCCGAGGCGCTCAAGAACTGCCCGGACATGGGGGCCCGTCTAGCGTCCCTGCCGCACTTTCTCGGCGTGTGCCAGGCCATGGCCTATGCCCATCAAAGTGGCGTGGTGCACCGCGACCTCAAGCCCGCAAACATCATGGTCGGGCAGTTCGGCGAGACCCTGGTCGTGGATTGGGGGTTGGCCAAGGACCGCAGCGAGCGCGAAGTCAGTGAAGAGATCACCG
>CAYYHT010000630.1:0-4814 GCA_964471355.1 uncultured Enterobacteriaceae bacterium | reverse complement strand
GGGCCACTCTGCGCATCTCACAGGGCTTTACCGACCGGTCGACGCTGTACCTCGAGATGCCCTGGGTAAACACCGCTCTCACCAACGATCTGGGCGCAAACATCTCGACCGCCGCCATCGGCGACTCCCACGTGGGGTTGGTGGTGCAGCCTTGGTTGGCGACCAATCCCGCCCTGGCCATTCGAGCCGATCTCAAGAGCCCCAGCGGTCTGGAATGGCCGTCGAATCTCGCGGGCGGGGACGCCTTCACCGAGGGCTTTCTCACCGGAACCGGCACCACGAACTTTGGCCTGCATGTGCAGGGCCGGTACCGAATCAAGGACATTGCCGCCATCGACGCGCGTCTTGGCTACACCTACAAGTTTGCCGGCGTCGTGGGCTACCTGCTGCAGTCCGGCGGCTTTGGCAACGGGTGGCTCAAGCCCGGCAACGAGGTTGCGGCTTCCATTTCCGGCAGAGCCCAGCTCGCGACCCCGGTGTCCCTTCGCCTGGGCGCTGACTTCGCATACGTCGGCAGCTATTTCTACGGGGTGTCCGGATCCGGCACCAACAAGCTGTCGACGTTTTGGTTGGGTGCCGAGGTGCCCTACGAGTTCTCTGATGGCTCGGTCGGCATCGTCGAGACCAGCCCGTCGGGTGTGTTCGTCGACCTCAACGGCCGGCTTGATTTCTCGACCTCTCCGAACTGGGCCTTTGGCCTCGACCTCAACCTGAATGCCGTCGGCACGGACGGACGCTTCTTCAGCCACCTGGGCCTCGAAGAGTTCTCTCCTCATCCGGGCATGACCCTGGGCGCATCGGGGAAAGTCCGATGGTGACCCGACTCGCCATGATGGCTGGCCTGCTGTGCATGTCCACGGTCGCCTCGGCAAACGGCGGCTACGGCAGCAACCTGCCGAACATCCACTGGAACACGCTCGAGACCGAGCACTTCTATTTCCACTGGCCCGAGTCGACTCTGCCCGAGGACGACCCGCACTACTTCACCACCGAGTTCAGTGCGAGCCAGCTGGCCACCATCGCAGAAGACGCTTGGGAGCCCATCTGCGGGCAGTTCAACTACTACCCGGTCGAAAAGACACACGTCGTCGTCTACGACCAGGGCCCCGGCTGGGAAGGCAACGGCTTTGCCCTGGCCGAGTACGACTGGACCGGTTTTGCGGCGGACTGGGCGGCGCTGTTCAGGGAACGAGGACGGGCCGAGTTCCTGTCTGACGTGTTCGTGCACGAGTTCGCCCACATCATCTCGCTCAAGACCTACATGCCCTACAGCGAGGACACGTCGGGCTTTCAGCTCGGCGGCCTGTCCGAAGACGAGGAGTGGCTGCGCCGCTGGGGCATCCGTCCCCAGACGGGGCCCTCGGCCAACTTCGATCTCGCCGTCGACATCACGGTCAGCGCCCACACGCCGTTCTGGTGGGCAGAAGGCGGCGCCGAGTACTGGAGCCACCAGGCCGGAACCAACTTCTGGGGCAGCAGCCGAGACGCCTACCTGCGCACCACGGTGCTCGAGCACCGCCTGCCTAGCCAATCTGAGTGGACGACCCGGGCGGACGCCGAGGGCATGGAGGGCGAGCGCGGCTACAACAACGGCTACGCATTCCAGCAGTGGTTGTCCAACGAGCGCTTCGAGGGCGAGGACGTCGTCACGCGCATGGCCCACATCAGCCGGGACCACTGGCACTGGAGCTGGGACGCGGTCGTCGAAGAGGCCACCGGCGTGCCCATGGACACGCTGCACGAAGAGTGGAAGGCCCACCTCGACACCTACTACGGCGAGCAGAAAGCCCGCATTGAAGAGGAGCGCGTCGTCACCGGCAAAGAGATGTTCCAGGTGCAGCCGGCCTACGAGCGCAACGACGAACAGTGGAATGCGCTGCCATGGCGCAAACAGAAGCAAGAACTGGACCGAGATGGCGACGCTTGGCACCAAATGGGCGTCATCTCGCCGGACGGCAAGACCTTTGCCTGGTTCGAAGATGCCCTGTACGTGCAAAAGCTCGATCCCGGTGAGTGGGCGCCGATCAACGGCGAGTACCAGGACGAGTGGGAGTGGAAGGACAGCAAGAAGTGGAACGAAGAGCATCCGAGCGGCATCGCCGGACTCGGCTGGATGCGCCCGGACTTCAACCCCGACGCCACCAAGATTCTGGGCATCGGGTCTGAATACGACGGCATCGACGCCCTCGACTCGGTGGGCCTCGGCATCCAGACCCAGGGCACATTCTGGCCGGCTCTCGAGATCTGCGACATCGAGAACGAGGGCAAAAAGGGCCTCGAGATCGAGTGCGAGCCCGTGCCCAACACCCTTCGCGCGACCGAAGGCGCCTGGTCACCCGACGGCCAGACCATCGCCTTCTTCCGCTACAGCGACGGCACCCAGGACCTGTGGACCATCAAGCCCGACGGCACCGACGCAAAGCGCATCACCCAGTGGAATGACGGCACCCAGTACAACGGTGTCGACTGGTCCGCTGACGGCAAGTACATCGTCACCGGCATGCACAAGAGCTTCCGCCAGGACCTGTGGCTGTACGAGCTCGAGACAGGTGAGTGGACTCGACTCACCGACAGCCGCGGCGACGAACTCGACCCCTATTGGGCCCCCGATGGACGCATCTACTTCGCGTCCGATGCCGTCGTCAGCAATGCGCCGCGCAAGTTCGATGTGTTCAGCATTGAGCCATTTCCCAAAGACGAAGAGGGCACGCGGGACGTGCGCCGGCACACCAACGTGTACGGCTCCGCCTACATGCCGCTCGTCAGCGCCGAGGGGCATCTGTTCTATACGGGATTCACCGGTCATGGCTTCCGCAACTTCGCGGTGAACAAGGCCGAGCGGGACGAGCGAGTGGTCGACTACCCGGGCACCTGCAATGTCGGGGAGTGCGGCGACAGCGCCACCGACGAGCTCGAGTTCAACCCGGTCATTCCCGATGTGCGCGAGCAGTCCCACGACTTCAAGCTGTCCAAGGGCATGCACCCCATGATGGCGTGGCCGACCATGCGCGTCAGCGACAAGAACCTCGAGGTCGGAGCCAGCCTCTTCACCGGCGACTACCTCGAAAAGCACATGCTCTCGCTGGACTTCTCGACCGGCAAAGACACCTACGTCGGCGGCACCTACTACAACGACATGTTCACCGCGGGTTCGCTGGGCATGGGCTACGGCCGCTACGCCTTCAAGAGCGCCTATGGCTACGGCGACGACATCGACGGCATCCCACAGACCACCGACGACCTGGAAGTGGTCGATGTGAAGTCAGAGCAGGTCAGCGATGACTTTTGGCTCTTCGGCAGCCGCTATGTCAACGACACGCTGTACATGTCGGTGGCCCTCGATGCCAGCCTGACCAGCTTTCGCGAGCCCGGTGATGGACCGGAATTCAGCCCCTATCTTTGGAGCTCGGGCGTCCAGGTGTACGGCGAGTGGGACTCGACAGGCTGGGACTCGGACAGCTGGATCAACCCTCGTGGCGGGCGCCGCGTCTATGTCGACTACCAGCACCGCTGGACCCACGTCGTCGACCCCGAGATTGCAGGGTCGGTGTACGACGACGGCGAGGCGATGGGCAACTACCAGTTCAACCGCATCGAGGTGAACTGGGCCGAGCACATTCCGGTGTTCCAACGGTCGACGCTCGAGCTCGACTTCACCGGCGGCTACATCGACCGGAACGTGCTGGGTTGGGACGAGTTCAACGCCGGCGGGCGCCACCCCTACGACTGGGGCAGCGGCAACTATGGCAACAACGTGCAGTTCGCGGGCTACGAGGGCTGGTCCCTGGTCGGCGAGACCATGCTGATTGCCAACGCCAGCTACCGCTTCCCAGTGGCACGGGACCTCAACTTCAAGCTCGGCCCGGTCTATACCGAAAAGGTCTACCTGCAGTTCTTTGGCACTGGCGGCAACCTATGGAGCTACCGCGTCGAGGGGCCCTCGCACCTCGAGGGCTATTCGGTCGTTCCCGACGCCGACGGTCAGATTGTGCGCGAGGTGCCCTTTGCCGACTACAGCGCCAAGAACAGCATCGCCGGTCGCAAGAACCGCTTGCTCTATGACGTGGGCGCCGAGGTTCGCGTCAAGCAGTTCATCTTCAATGACTGGGACTGGGACAGCTTCGTGAAGGTTGCCTACGGACCCGTTCCGACGGCAGGCTACGGCGACGTGAACGCCGACAATATCCAGAATGGCTCGGTGCGCGACGCCGCGAGCGAGCTGTCATCCGAATTCGAGCCGAACACTGTGCACGTCTACGTCGGACTAGGGACGGGTTGGTGATGCGTATCTCTGCCCTACTTGCCGTCCTGGTGCTGTCCGGTTGCTACCGCGAGACCGCCGAATACGATGTGCGCATCTACGGCCAGGGCACGTCCCTGGACCAGGTCTTGCCCGAAGCCGACGACATGAGCGGGCTGATCGAGCTGACGCGGGTTCGCATGTGGGGCACCAACCTGGGCATGTCGATGTTCGGTGGTACGGACGCTCCACGCAGCGACGGACTCGAGTTTGTCTACCCCTACGCAGCCTTCGGCTACCCGGCGAACTCCAGCTGGGCCCGGGGTTCGCTGGTGCTGCCACCGGGCGGCGTGGTCGTAGACACGCCATCGTGCACCACACTCATCGACGTGGACTTCAGCCCAGGGCCGAGCTCCGAGTACGTCGACGTCGGCGATCAGATTCTGCTCACGGCCGAGGACGGGTCGGTGACGAGCCTTCCTCGGGACCCCGCAGTGCATCCGCGTCCTGCCGGCGAGAGCTGGTATGTGGCCTATGGCGCCAAGCCGATTCCCTACTACGCGCGCGACAACCC
>CAYYHT010000629.1:0-4815 GCA_964471355.1 uncultured Enterobacteriaceae bacterium | reverse complement strand
CGCCCACGTCGGTGGCGTTGGCCATCAGCTCGCGGTCCAGCAACTCAAGGGTCTTGAGGGCTGCTGCACAGGCCACCGGGTTGCCGCCAAATGTGCTTGCGTGTGCGCCGGGAGGCCACTGCATGACCTCGCCCGAGGCGAAGGTGGCACACAGGGGCAGACCGCTGGCGATGCCCTTTGCAGAGCAGACGATGTCCGGCAGCACGCCGGTGTGCTCATAGGCCCACAGCTTGCCGGTGCGACCCATGCCGCTCTGCACCTCGTCGAAGACCAGCAAGATGCCGTGCTTGTCGCACAGGGCGCGCAGTTCGACCAGGAAGCTGTCGGGGGGAACGATGTAGCCGCCCTCTCCCTGAATGGGCTCGATGACGATGGCAGCCACGTCTGTGGGAGGGCAGGTCGTATCGAACAGTCGGTCCAGGTCGGCCAGTGCGGAGGCCGCCGCGTTCTGGTCGCCACCCATGCGGTACGGGTCGGGGTAGGTCGTGTGAAAGAAGCCGGACAGCATGGGGCCGAAGCCCTTCTTCTGAATGTACTTGCTGCCGGTCAGCGCCAGCGCACCCATGGTGCGGCCGTGGAAGGCATAGAAGAAGCTGACGAAGTTGGGGCGTCCGGTCTTCCATCGAGCGAGCTTGATGGCCGCTTCGAGGGACTCGGCCCCGCTGTTGCCGAAATAGACTCGTGTGTCGCCGCCCTTGGTGGGGGTGCGTGGGCACAGGGCCGCCGCGAGCTTGGCTTGGGTCGGGTAGTAAAAATCGGTGCCCGACATGTGCACGAGCTTGCCAGCCTGATCGCTGATGGCTTGCACGACCTCGGGGTGGCAGTGGCCCGTCGCGGTCACAGCGATGCCTGAGGTCATGTCCAGGAACTCATTGCCGTCGGGATCGATGATCCAGCAGCCCTCGCCTCGCTCGGCCACCAGCGGGTAGTCGCGGGTATAGGACGACGACACGAACTGCTTGGAGGCCTCGATCACCGCGGTGGCGCGGGGACCGGGAAGCTCGGTGTGGATGATGGGTCGTCGGCTCATGGCCGGCGGCAATAACCCTACCGAGTGCCCACCGCGATCAGCAGCCGCTGGAACGATTCGAACAGTCTGTCGGGGAGGATGGCGCGCATCACGCCAAGGAATTTCGCGTCCATGCCCACCTTGTAGCGTGACCGTGGCCAGCTGCTGGTCAGCGCATGCTCGACGGCGTAGGCGACCTTGACCGCCGGGATGGCTGTGTTGCCCCCCAGCTCGGTGAACTTCGTCATCTTGGTCGTCAGGTCGCCGTAGTGCTGCAGGCCGATCGGGGGCAGGGACGCCTTCATGTCGGTGCCGGTGGCCTCGGCCTTGCCCCAGATGTCGGACTGGATCGAGCCCGGCTCGATGCACGCCGCGTGCATTCCAAGGGGTCGGATCTCGGCGCGCAGGCTGTCGGTCATGGCCTCGATGGCGTACTTCGACGCGCAGTAGGGTCCCAGTGTGGGCCAGGTGACCACGCCGCCGATCGACCCGATGTTGGCGATGCGGCCCTTGGCCTTGTGCAACAGCGGCATGAACGCCTGGGTGACCCGCACGACCCCGAAGACGTTCACCTCGAACTGCCAGCGCCAGTCGTCGATGGTCACGTACTCAAACGGACCGCCGACGCCGATGCCCGCGTTGTTCACCAGCCCATTGAGTCCTGCACCATCGAGCAGTTCGGTGATGCGCACGGCCGCGGCCTGCACCGATTCCTCCTCCGTCACGTCGAACACAACCGGTGTCAGGCGATCGCTGGCGGCCGCACTCAGGGCGTCGGCATCGGCCTGTTTGCGCACGCTGGCAAACACGCGCCAGCCGCGCTCATCGAAGTACAGCGCCGTGGCGCGTCCAATACCCGTCGATGCACCGGTCACCAGCAAGCTCTTCATGCAGACCTCCGAAAGCACGACGACAAGGAGCGGCGAGCTTGGTCTCGCCGAACTATCACAGCGCATGACCACCAATGGAATCGCCATCATCGACGGCGTACAGATGCCGCTGGACGAGGCCACCATTCCCGTGACGGATCTGGGCTTCTTGCGCGGCTACGCGGCCTTCGACACGGTTCGTGCCGAGTCGGGTGTCGTGCCACACCTGACCGAGCATCTCGACCGCTTCGCGCACAGCTGCCAAGAGACCGGCGTCGGAACCGTCGACCGGGAACTGCTGGAACAGGAAGTGCTCGCCGTCGCGCAATCGCTGGGCGGGTCGGGGGTGATTCGCATGACGCTGACGGGCAGCGGACGCCGGCTGGTCATGGGCTGGCCACCCGAACCTGGACGCTTCCATCGTCCGGTTCGTGCAGCCACCGGACCCCACGTCGAGATTCCCTTCATCAGTGGCGCCGCGAAGCATCACAGCCGCATGCACTGGATGGTGGCTGTGCACACCAAAGGCGTCGACGAGGTCTTCATGGTCGACGAGGACGGACGCTTCACCGAAGGGACCACCTGCGGAATCCTGGCTGTGGTCGACGGGGTGCTGCACACCGCCGCACACGACGGGCGCATTCTGGCCTCGCGCACCACCTCCTTCTACGTCGCCGAAGCCCAACGGCTGGGCATCGAAGTGCGTCGTCAAGGGGCATTGGCAGCCGGCCCATGGGACGCGCTCTATGTTGCAAGTACCACGCGCAAGCTGGCTCCAGTGGCCGAGCTCGATGGGGCGGCCCTGACAACCTGGGACCCGGTGGGACGATTGCTGGCGGGACAGGACTGAGTATCCGGACGCCGAGCTGGCACGTATAGGGTGTGGAGGATGCGATGCGATTGACTTGGATGCTTGTGTTGCTGGTTGCCTGCAAAGGCGGGGCAGTCAACACCGAAGCCGATGCCGAGCTGGCCTATACCGGTCTGGACGACATGATTGGCAAGGCGATGGGGCTGGGCTTTGACGGCTTCAATGCGGCCGACAGTGCCAACATCGACGAGCAGGCGGGAACCGGCGACGTGTCCGGCACGGTCGCGGTCAACGGGCAGGTCGATCAAGGCAACTCGGACAACAAGAACATGCGCCTGACGGTGGCCCTCGCCGAGTACAGCGACACTGTGCTGATCAACGACGACGAAGACGAGCTGACGGTCACATATTGGACCACCGAGGGTTCCGAGCCGGCCCTGGACCTGACGCTGCGGTCGATTCCTGATGGCACGCTCGAGGGCACCATGTCCGGCAGCTTCGACATGGAGGGCGACCTCGAGGACACCGTCACGTTGGAGCTGACTCTGGCGGGACCGCTCGAAGCCGACGATGGCGACGATGACGACGCCACCCGTCGCGTCGCCGGGCAGACCACGATCACGGGGACCGCGACGACCTCGGCGGGCACCTTCGACGTGAACCTGACGAGGTAGGCCTGCGGGCTAAGCCAGATACTCGCTCAAGTACTGGTAGTCCGGGGTCAGCCGGCCTCGGTGCACGATCACCGCGCGCTTCATGGCCGGCGGCAGGTCGAGTTGCTCAAAGGGCGCGCTGTAGTCGGCATTGGCCAGGGCCACCACGTACGGCGTCAGCGCCTCGGTGAAGGTCTCGGACGCCTCGCGGGGCAGCTCTGCGGGCAGGATGTCGACGGCAGCGATGACCGGGCCCGTGCCCTCAAATCCCATGAGGGCCGAGTCGTTGTCAGCGTCGTAGTGATAGACGGGGTCCCCCGGTTCAGTGGCTTCGACGGTCACTTGCACGGCACCGCGAATGTCGCAGCTGATGTCGCCGAGTACGCGACAGCGCGTCATCTTGGGCAGGTCGCTGATGGCCACGAGGCGGGGGTAGGCGTCGGTCCAGTAGATGCAGTTCATGAGCATCGACAGGTGCGGCAGGTACTGCTCGAAGTCGCCCTCGAAGCGGTCGGGGTGGTTGTAGTAGTCCTGCAGCACGAACTCGCTGCCGTCCAGCGTGCGCGCGAGGTGCTGCTCCTTGAAGGTCACCCGGTAGATGACCTTGTTGTCGGCGTCGGGGTTTGCGGACAATGCCGCGACGTCTTCGGGGGCAATCTCGACGGTCGGCAGGTGCTCGAGAATCGACTGCACGCCCTTGCCCACGTTTCCGTAGCCGGCGACGCCGATGATGAGCGGATGCAGTTGTGCGGGCACACCCTCGGTCGCGATGCGGTCACCCACGGCGTCCACCACGGCCAGGGCATCTGAGAGGCTGGTGTAGTCATTGGCCATGCCCAGGTCGCTGAATGGCGTGGCAATCCCTTGTGCCTGGCACTTCTTTCCCAGGGCCCACAGGGCGTCGATCATGCCGGCAAGGCCGGCGTGGCGACCGAAGAAGACCAGCCGCTGGCCCTTTTCGTTGGTGATGCGCTCGTAGTCGATCAGTGTGCAGCCCTGATCCAGCATGCGGGCCAGCATGGGCATGTTGTACGACTGCCCCTTGATGACGTGACTGAAGAACAGGTAGTTGCCGCCGGCTTTGAACAGGTCACTCGGGACTTCTTTGACGCCGATCACGATGTCGGTCGCAGGCAGGGTATCGACCAGCTCGGCGCCCACAGCTTCGTACTCTTCGTTGCGGAAGATGCGCCGGTCGGAACGCTCGACGACCACGTCGATGCCGGTCGCGATCAAGTGCTCGGCCAGGGCCGGCGTGACAGCGACGCGGCGCTCCCACTCGCTCTTTGTCTCGTGCCGAATGCCGATGCTGCCCAAGGTGCCTCCAAACGGACGGGCATGTATCTCGGCTGGACTGGGGTGACCCGGTGCGGCAGAAATGCCGACTGCGAATCGTCAGAACCTGGTGATCGGCGCGCGCGAGTAGCTCGACTCACGTGGGGCGCCGCCATGGTGGCGCATCCTCGTTCCCTT